>NZ_JAUBRN010000005.1:0-160937 GCF_036701875.1 Microcoleus sp. MON1_C5
CGATCGCCTGACTGACAGCTCGATCGCCTGACGTTGCGATCAATTAACTGACTCTTTTAAGATACAAGGGGCGGGTTCCACCAACAATAATTGCCTAAAACCAATAATCTGGTAAACCGGCCCCCACCCGATGACAAATTAAAAGGTACATTGCTATGCGCTCCAGATAGCATTTAAGCCGGAATAAATGCTAAGAAACCCGGTCGATCGTAGAAATCTGGTTTCAGGGAATTGGGGTTATTTATGCTTTTAGGACTTACGCATCAAGACCAAAGAAACCGGGTTTTTTGCCGTTTGGCCGACTGTAACGAAGTATGCTCGTAAAAACCCGGTTTCTGACCACCCGTGCGTAAGTCTTATTCTTTTCAGGGCGAACCGGGATATTTGGTCGATCGCCCCCCAGCTAAAATTACATATACTACAATACATAATACAGAGATTTGAGCCAAAATCCTTGGAGCTCAGAAAAATCAGAATCGAAGCCCCTTGAATGTGTAAAAATACTGAAGCAAACATTACTAAACCCTGCACGGAGCAATTGTTGTGGATTCCAGATATAACCCCCAATCCATAGAAGAAAAATGGCAGCAGACATGGGCTGAGCAAAACTTAGACCAGATGCCAGAAGATACCCAAAAGCCTAAATTTTATGCCTTATCCATGTTCCCCTACCCGTCGGGAAACCTGCACATGGGCCACGTCCGCAACTACACAATCATCGATGTAATTGCCAGACTCAAGCGAATGCAAGGCTATCGCGTACTCAATCCGATGGGGTGGGACGCTTTTGGTTTGCCCGCAGAAAATGCCGCCATCGAGCGCGGAATTCCCCCGGCAAAATGGACGTATGAAAATATTGCCCAAATGAAAGGCTTATTTCGCCGCTTGGGTATTTCTTTCGATTGGACAAAAGAAGTTACAACTTGTTCTCCCGATTATTATCGGTGGACTCAATGGATTTTCTTGCAATTTTTAGAAGCCGGATTAGCATATCAAAAAGAAGCCGCAGTTAATTGGGACCCTATAGACCAAACAGTTTTAGCAAACGAACAAGTAGATAACGAAGGTCGTTCCTGGCGTTCCGGTGCCAAAGTCGAGCGCAAATTATTGCGGCAGTGGTTCCTCAAAATTACCGATTACGCCGAACAGTTATTAAACGACTTAGACAAATTGCCAGATTGGCCAGAAAGAGTCAAATTAATGCAAGCCAACTGGATCGGCAAATCAGTCGGCGCTTACTTAGAATTTCCCATCATCGGAATGGATGAAAAAATCGCCGTTTTCACCACACGTCCCGATACAGTTTACGGCGTCAGTTACCTTGTTTTAGCGCCGGAACATCCACTAACTCAGCGCGTGACAACCGAAGACAGAAAAGCCGCCGTAGAAACCTTCATCAAAGAAGTTGCACTGCAAAGCGAGATCGATCGCACAGCCGAAGACAAACCAAAGCGCGGCATCCCCACAGGCGGCAAAGCAATCAACCCTTTCAACGGCGAAGAAATCCCCATTTGGATTGCCGATTATGTGCTGTACGAATACGGCACCGGCGCAGTCATGGGAGTACCCGCCCACGACACGCGAGATTTCAAATTTGCCAATCAATATCAACTGCCAATTAAAGTAGTAATTGTGGATGATGATGAGATTCCGCTGACCGAAGCTTACACAGAACCCGGAATTATGATTAATTCCGAAAACTTCAACGGCATGGATTCAATTAAAGGCAAAGCAGCAGTGATTCAATATGCCGAAAATGAAGGTTATGGCAAAGCGCGAGTGCAATATCGCTTGAGAGATTGGTTGATTTCTCGACAGCGTTATTGGGGCGCTCCGATTCCCGTAATTCACTGTCCCACGTGCGGAACAGTCCCCGTCCCCGCATCGGATTTGCCCGTATTGTTGCCGGAAAATGTAGAATTTACGGGCAAAGGTTCGCCCTTGGCAAAGATGGAAGAATGGGTAAACGTTCCTTGTCCGAGTTGCGGCACTCCCGCGAAGCGGGAAACAGATACGATGGATACTTTTATCGATTCCTCGTGGTATTTCTTGCGCTATCCCGATGCTCAAAATCAAGAGCAAGTCTTCGATACGGCGAAGACCAACGATTGGATGCCTGTAGACCAATATGTAGGCGGCATCGAACACGCAATCTTGCACTTGCTGTATTCGCGGTTCTTTACCAAGGTTTTGCGCGATCGGGGTTTGATCAATTGTGACGAACCATTTAAACGCCTGTTAACTCAAGGCATGGTACAAGCAATGGCCTACAAAAACCCCGTTACTGGCAAATACGTTCCCCCAGCAGATATAGACCCCGCAAATCCACAAGATCCTGAAACTGGTGAAGCTTTAGAAGTCTTCTATGAGAAGATGTCAAAATCAAAATATAACGGCGTTGACCCCTTGCAAGTTATGGGAAAATATGGGGTAGATACGGCGCGGATGTTTATTTTATTCAAAGCGCCGCCAGAGAAGGATTTGGAGTGGGACGACGCTGATGTGGAAGGGCAATTTCGCTTTTTAAATCGCGTTTGGCGCGTGGTGACAGAGTTTGCTGCACACCCCCCCGCCACCCTCTGTCAAGGGGTAGAAAATGCTGAATTAAGTAAAATTGAGAAGGATTTGCGACGGGCAATTCACACGGCCATTAAGGAAGTTAGCGAAGATTTGGAGGGTGATTATCAGTTCAATACTGCTGTTTCTGAAATGATGAAACTCAGCAACGCTTTGAATGATGCTAAATGTAAAGATTCGCCAATTTATGCAGAAGGAATCAACACTTTGATTCGCTTATTAGCGCCTTTTGCGCCGCATATTGCTGATGAATTGTGGCACAATACTGGTAACAGTGAATCCGTGCATACGCAAACTTGGCCGAATGTCGATCCATCTGCATTAGTTACCGATGAAATTACGCTGGTAATTCAAGTTATGGGCAAGACTCGCGGCACAATTCAAGTGCCTTCTGGTGCTGATAAAGCTGCTTTAGAAAAGTTTGCTCGCGAGTCGGAATTGGCTAAGCGTCACCTGGAAGGTAAGGAGATTAAAAAGGTAATTGTGGTGCCTGGAAAGTTGGTGAATTTCGTGGTAGCTTGAGTGTAAAAGTCGCTACCTGTAGGCAACGTATCGTTTCTACACAAACACAACCTAATCCCCTTTAAACACTATCGGGCAACTATTATTTACTGTAAGAGTAGACAAGTTGCCCTTTTTTTACTAGCTTTAAGGGAATTTTAGGATTGTTTAGCGGCTCGTTTCTTAGCCTCACCTTTTCTTCCCATTCTTTAAATTTAGGTTCCAGCATTTCCGGTGTAAGTTTATAAATCTCTTTGAGAGTTATGCCTTCATACAGTCCAATATACCAAGCTTCTACTCGGCGATATTTGTCAAGTATAATTTCATTCAAATGATGGTGAGTAGTGACCCCACCGCTTCTATTGAGAGCAATATTTATTGTTTTAAGTTCGTATTCTTTTCCTTCAGCATCAATAGCATCGTTTCCTTCACGTCCAGGCGATATCCGCAACCCTAAAAGGATTAATAACTGTAAAGTCTTTCCCCCGTTATCTTGAAAAATATCCGCAATACCATATTCACTAGCCAGATTTTGCAATTCTTGGATGCTTTTCATAGCATTTTCTAGCCGTTTAGCATCTGAAATGCGTTCTGCTTCCGTGGTAACAGCCTCTTCAACAGGTTCTACAACTGACGGAGAAACTGGTTCAGCTATTAGGGTGTTAATGAGAGCTGTACTCTCGCCGCTTTGGCTAAAACTGATTAAATAAGTAGCGGGTACATCGAGCGCTTCAGCTAGAGCGAAAATAACTTCAAAGGATGGCGATCTTTCACCGCGTTCCAATAAGCTGATATAGTCAGTAGTCTTGTCTATGAGTTCTGCTAACTCGTCCTGTGTCATCCTTTTTTCTCTGCGTAGCTGACTTACCTTGGTCGCAAATTGTTGTCTGGCTTCTTTGTAATTCATACCCCTCACAATTCATAAAAACGAACTGAAAGTTCGCTTTGTGAATGGTACGAAGAATTTATACACAAAACCACGTACTGAAAGTGCGGATTTAGTAGAACTGACAGTACGGATTTTGCTATAATGACAGTAGGCTGTGTCTGTTGTACCTTAAACTAATCTAAATTAAACATGAGTAATCTTTTGCCCGCCCCAATTTACACCACCAAATACGGTCAATCTTATTTGGGAGATTCTCTTCATCTCCTGAATAGTCTTGCTAGCAATTCTGTAGATTTGGTGATTACATCCCCTCCTTTTGCATTGCAACGCCAAAAGAGTTATGGAAATGAAGATCAAGATTTATATGTTGATTGGCTGCTGGGCTTTGCTCCTGAAATTAAAAGAGTTCTCAAGGATACTGGAAGTTTTGTTATAGACCTTGGAGGTGCTTATCAAAAAGGAATACCTGTACGATCGCTGTATAATTACCGCGTGCTTATTAGGTTATGCGACGAGTATGGATTTAAACTTGCTCAAGAGTTTTTCTGGTTTAATCCTTCCAAACTTCCATCTCCTATAGAGTGGGTGAATAAAAAGAAAATCCGGGCTAAAGATTCTGTGAATACTGTTTGGTGGCTTTCCAAAACGAATCAACCTCAAGCGAATATTACTAAAGTCAAAGTAGAGTATTCTGAGAGAATGAAAAAACTTTTGAAAAATGCTGATGAATTTTACACGCCCAAAGAACGTCCTTCCGGTCACAATATTAGCGATCGATTTGCCAAAGATAATGGAGGTGCTATTCCATCTAATTTGCTAGAAATTTCTAATTCTGAAAGTAATTCTCAATACTTGCGTTGGTGCAAGGATTTTAATGTTAAGGCGCATCCGGCACGTTTCCCCCAAAAATTACCGACATTTTTTATCAATTTTCTTACGGAACCGGGAGACTTGGTAGTAGATATTTTTTCTGGATCTAATACTACGGGTTATGCAGCAGAACAATTATCAAGAAACTGGATAAGCTTTGAAAAGGAAAAACAATATGTTGCTGCATCAATATTTAGATTTTTGCCTCAAGAATCTTTTTGGCAAGCGGATACAATATACAACCAATTGTTAACTGAGGAAGCATCCGGATTGATTTTACCTCAAAATAGGCTCCTTTTTGAAGTTAATAATTATTGTGTTTAATTTGGCTAAATAGTCGAATTTTTATTCAGATATGAAACAGTCTATTGAAATCGCTTCTACACGAACAATTTTCCAGCAGAAAGGGACTGAAAGAGATGGTTTTAATTGTTAGTTTCAAAAAGCAATTGCACGATCGCTCCGCATTCCAATTTTAATACTGATTGAGCGCTGCCGCCATTAATGGCAATTTCTAGCCAACCGTCAGAACCAGTTATGGCAATTAAATGGCCCGGTTCGCTGTCGCTGTAGGTTTTACCGCTGGGGACGCGAATTGCATCAGAACTATTGCTAATTGTCAATGACCAATTGTTACCTATAATGCAATCATTGGGGATATTAGTAATTAAGTTGCCAAAGCGATCGACATATTGAACACAGCCTTCTATACCTGTGGCTGTAACGGCACAATTTGGTATCTCTAACTGCACTAAACTTGCAGGGTCGAGATCCTCCCCCAACTCTTCCAAAGCCACCCCGTTCGCCAAGTGAGCGCCCGCTGCTGCAAAAATATCTCGACCGTGGAAAGTGCTGCTGGGTTGAGGTGTGCGCCAGTATTGCGAATTCGTGAGTTCGACACAGGCGATCGCGCTTTCCCGACTCAACACCCCGCTAAACAACCCGTTATCCGGCCCGACAAGAAAGCAATTAGCACATTTAATCGCAACCGGGCGTCTCTTGCTTCCCACCCCCGGATCGACGACAGCAACGTGTACGGTTTCCGGCGGAAAATAAGCAAAAGCCGTCATCAAACAAAACCTCGCCGCCGCAATATTTTGAGACGGTATTTGGTGCGTAATGTCAATGACTTTTAACTGCGGGTTAATTTGGGCGATCGCACCTTTCATCACTCCCACATAAACATCGCTTAATCCAAAATCCGTCAGCAGAGTTATAATTCTATTTTTAGACATATATCCACAGGTAAGAATATGGTAGCGCAGTGGGAAAACTTTCTGCAAAATCTGGGAGAATGGCACGGTTCCTTTACTCAGCTATCAGCGCGAGGAGAGGTACTTCAAGATACTCCTAGCATTATTTCTCTCGAAGGTTTCAATGACAACAAAACAGTGCGATTGAAACTCCGTCGCTTTTCCCCAAATCCTAGCGGTGTCGGCGAACCGGAAGTCAGCGAACTTGTTCGAGAATATCAAAGTTTGGGACGAGATATCCTATTTTTTGAGAATGGAGCTTTTTCTCAGGGTACTATTCAACTAGCGCCTTTTTCTGAGTGCGGTGCCGAGTTTGGTTTTATCTACAATTATCGCCGGTTGCGCTTCATTCATATCTACAATACCGACGGCAATTTATCCAAACTTACCTTAATTCGGGAAAAGCAGCTTGATAAAAATGTCCCCGAACGTCCGCCTTTAACAGTTGAGGATTTGCTGGGAGAATGGCAGGGCGAGGCGGTGACAATGTATCCAGATTCGCGTTCTCCTGACTTTTATTCTACCAAACTGCAATTGCATTTGGAAAGTAGCGATCGCCTAGTGCATAAAATGACTTTTGGCAGTAATGCTACTGTTATCAGTTCTAGCGCCACCATTGACGGTTCAGTTCTGCACTTTAACGAAAGTGCTTCCCCCGTGCAAGTTGTACTCCTTCCTGACGGCGGTTCTTGCACTTTACCTGTCAAGATTGAATTGAGAAAACCTCTATTTTTCGAGGCCGGTTGGTTGGTAGAACCTGAGTTGCGGTTTCGGATGATTCGCAGTTACAATGAGCGGGGTGAATGGGTAAGTTTGACTTTAGTTACTGAACGCAAAGTTAGTCATTGATTAGTATGAGCGGGTTCACAAGCACTCTTTAATTTCCACCCATAATCTACATAAACCCGCCCCCATTTAGGGCGGAAAAAAGTTTATGTATCTGCGAGTTTTATTCGCCGGACTTGGTTTCCTGGGTTTGCGATTGAATCACCGCACTCCAGTCATCATTATTAACAGCCGCTTCCAAATCCTTAGCGCGTTCGCCGTCACTTGGGACTGCGGTTTCTAACTCTTTGGTAAGACTGGAATCTGCCATTGCTTTGCGTAATTTTAGCTTCTTTTCCTCATAAGCTTTTTGTTCCTCCGCAGACATTGCCGATCGCGCCGCTTGGCCTACCGTAGCCGCCCACATTTCGCTGTCAGCACCGTTTCCAGGTGGAATGCTGCCAATTTCTGCTATCCAAGCATCCCGCAAACTTTCCATTTCTTCCCGCTTCGGAAATTTGAAAGTTTGCACGCGCAGGAAAGCACAATTTTCTGCGCCATTTTGGGCGATGTGACCGTTGATTGAAAGCAGGATATTTCGCGAATAACCGATAAACTGAGTGTTGCGGGAAGTGTCCATTACAGCGTAAACTCCAGCGACTTTCGCGTTAGTTGCCAAATCGCGCCATGTATCGATCGCCATTATTTGCGTTCCGTCATTTTCTAATGCAGGAATAGCGGCTGCTGCGCTGTGTTCTGAGTCGGAACTGTATAAAAAGTTGTGCAGTCCTTCATGGGCGACAGGTACGTTTTGATGTTCAATTGCTACGTCTCGATCGGCATTCACTTGATTAGCTTCCATAAAACCCAATTCCTCAAAAAATGTCAAACTTACTCATTCAATCCAGCTTTCAGGGGCGGGCTTTCCGGCCCACCCCACAATAAAGTTCTGTTTGTGGAACAGGCCGGAAAGCCTGTTCTATTGTTTTTTTTGCCCTTATATACTTAACTTGCGGCAATTTGTTGCAATTCCTGGTCAGTCAATTTAACTTCGAGCGCCCCCACAGAGTCCTCAATACTCGATACTTTGGTCGCACCGGGAATCGGAACGACGCAGGGCGATTGAGCCATCAACCAAGCTAATACTATACAGTAAACTGAAACGTTTTTTTCTGCGGCTAATTTGGCGATCGCGGGCATATCTTGCAAGCTGGTGACGCGGCGGCTTCCTCCCAAAGGACTCCAGGGAAAAAATGTCAGTTTTTCGGTTTCGCAATATTCCAGAACGCCGTCTGATTCCGGCTCTCTGTGCCACGGATTGTACTGATTCTGCACGGAGACAACTTCTACTGTATCGCGGGCACGTTTGATCTGCTCTACAGAAAAGTTGGACACTCCTATAAATCGAATCATTCCTGCTTCTACTGCTTCTTTTGCGGGTGCTAGGGCTGCTTCTATGGTATAAGCGGGATCGGGCGAGTGGTACTGCCAAAGGTCGATCGGTTTCTCGCCGCCCAACGCTTCAAAACTTTCGCGAATTGTCTGGCGCAAATGATGGGGATTGCCGTTGCGCGTCCATGCACCTTGAGGCCGCATTAAGCCGCCTTTAGTGGCGACAGTAACAGCCCGAGTATCTCCGGTGTACTGTTCCAAAGCTTTGGCAATCAGTTGCTCGTTGTGGTGTTTGTCGGATTCATCTTGGCAGTAGGAATCTGCGGTGTCAATTAGGGTGACACCCAAATCGAGGGCGCGGTGAATTACCGCAATTGATTGCGATTCTGGCGGCCGGCTGCTTAAGGACAGGGGCATACCTCCAAGACCGATCGCGCTGATAGTAAAATTACTGTTACCCAGTTTTTTTCTTTTCATTGATTTCCCTTCGTTTGCGTGGTTTATTTCCAGTTTACATTTCAAGGATAGGTTGAAATTTTACATTAATTTAACTATCTAAGTAAATAGAAAAAAATATTTTTTAGATAAGCTGTTGGGCCTTTAAAATGTATATTTCAATTCCCTATTCCGCACGTGTCAAATCTTCTCCCTCTCAAACATAAGAGACAATCTAGATGTGCAGCAGCTTACCTACCTACTTAACTAGCTGGAAGCGCTGGTGTAAAACCTGAGTGCAAATTGCCAGAAGTAGCGGGAGAAAAATAACAGCCCGATCGCCAATATTCCCGCCCCTGCGATCCAAACGATTTCACCTCTACCCAGCATGGCTTCTGCTGGCACAGTCGTCAAGAAGGCAACGGGAACTACGAAAGTGAAGAAAAATCGATAAGCTGCGGGATAAGCTGCCATTGGAAATCTACCCGCTTCTAACAATCCTCTGAGGACTTCGGTAACATTGTAAATTTTGACAAACCAAATGCTGGTGGCCCCTAACATAAACCATATACTGTAAAGAGTAATAGTTCCGAATAACAGCGGTATTGCTGTTAAAAAATAGTTGCCGATTTCTAGTCCCAACTTGTTAGCAGCATACAGCAGCAATACCGTGCCGAAGATTAAATCTGGGATTCCCCAAGGCGAAACTGTGTTTACAGATAGCCAAAATTGGGAACTGATGGGTTTGAGGAGTACGAAATCGAGAGTACCTTGCTGCACTCGATCGACAATACGGCTGAGATTAGGTGCTAGAAACGTTGACGAAAACCCCTGCAACATCGTGAAAATACCGAGTACAACTAAAGCCTCTTCCCATGAATAGCCCGCAAACCTGTAGCCGGTACGGTAGAACAAAAACAGCCCAAACAAGCTGCCCGCAAGATTTCCGAGGCTGCTGAGGGTCGCGAGGATAAAGTTGATTCGGTATTCTAGTTCCGCTGCGATCGCCGCACCCCAAAACAATTTCAGTACGTGGAAATATCGTCCCATGTTTGTCGCCATTTTTTGCCCTGTAAATACTTAAATTCCCATATTTTAAAGGTTGTGTGAAGTTAACTGCTGTACAGGCTGCTCTTTCCACTATAATTTTAAATTATTTAGACCCCTTAGTTAAGTAGTTTTACTAACACGCAGTATTAACTTATCTAACAATATTTAAACAAAAATGACAATTATTAATTTTCGTCCATCTTAAGCCAATATCTTGTGGCAATTATTAAGAATACTTGATGTTTTTACACCAATAATCGCTTGATTGATTGGAAATACTAATATGTTACAACTCTTAAAATTATAAATATTTCAAAAACATCTAGCCACACCCAAACGGAACACTTAGGATGGGGCATACGTACTCAAAAGGAATACGTAATCAGCAATGCGTAATTATACGTACAAAAGAGGGTGCAAGAAATTGACTTAACCAACAACACGTAAGGGAAAAAAGACATGGATGCTTTAACATTATCGAGACTGGGCGTCAAGCACACCAAGAGTGCAGTGGCCGAATCGCTGCGGATCAATACAGGATATGACGTGACGAGTCCAGTAACTTTTTACGGAATCGTCAATGAGCGTTGCAATGTTAAATGTCGCCAGTGCGAGTATTGGCGGCTTAAAGAATATAAAGACGAAATTGACGATCGAAGAATGGCAAAATGCCCTCTTGAGCGTCAAAGAATTTGTGGGCGAATTTTCAATCAACTTTAGCGGCGGCGAACCTTATATTAAAAAAGGTTTTCTAGACTTGCTGGCTTTTGCGAATAAAAATGGCATTCACGTCGGCGTCACCACAAACGGCTATTGCATGACCAGGGAAAACGCAGCCAAAACTGTCGCGGCGCGTCCTTTTAATGTGAATATGTCAGTTGACGGGCCGAATGCAGAACTGCACGATTATTTGCGAGGTCAACCGGGATTGTTCGACAGACTTTCTAAAGGAATCGGTTATCTGCGCGAAGAACAAGAAAAACAGAACGTCCTGTTTCCCATCAACGTCAAACCGACAATGAACCGACTCAATTTCCGCCACCTCCCGGAAATAGTCACCTGGGCTCAGGGAATTGGGGCGACGACGGTGAACTTCCAACCAGTCAACCGCTGGACACCAGAAACATACGAGGAATTGTGGATTGAAAAAGAAGACATGGAGGAATTTTCACAGGTAATCGAGCGCTTAATTGAAATGAAGCATAACGGTGGTCCGATTATGAACAGCGATGAAGTGTTGCGATTGATGATTCCTCACTTTGCGGAAGAAAAAGCTCCTGATTCAACTCGTCCTTGTCGCGTTGGACTGCGGAATTACTGGATTGATACGCGCGGTGATGTGAAATTGTGCGATGAGTTTCCCGTGATTGGTAATGTGAAAAATGCCAGCGCCCGGGAGATTTGGTACGGTGAAAAAGCTCAGAAAGTCCGCCGCGATACTTTGAATTGCGGCAAGCTTTGTCTGATTACTTGTGTTTCGCAAAAGACCATTTTGGACAAGGTAAAGATGGGGGTAAAATTATTAAAAAATTGAGGTTTGAGCAGTGTTAATATTGCTTGTATTCATGGTGACCGGGTTTGAGCCGAAACCCGGTTTTTTGTTTATTTGTCTTGGTTCTTCCTGCCGATTTCCATTTGTTCTCGATCGCGATCTTTCTGTTCTTGTTCCTTTTGCTTGTATAATTCTAGTTGTTGGCGATCGCGCTGACGTTCCCTCTGTTCCTGTTCCCGGTTCAATTCCACCTGTTCTATTTCCACCATCCCGCGAATTGTGGATATTGTCTGTTAGAACAAATCTTGATTAGCGATCGGGTAGTTTAAGTATTTTTCAATATCCCTTTCCATGCCAAAAAGAGCGAGATCCCTTTCCATGCCAAAAAGAGCGAGAGCCCTCCCCATCCCAAACAAACGCTCCCTCCTTCTACTATAATTTCCATTAACATCTTGTCCCCCCCTTAAGAAGGGGGGTTAGGGGGGATAGTACCGGGATTATGCCAAAACTAAACGACTCCAACTTCCACCTACCATACAACCCAAAACTCATCCCCATCGCCAAACAACTGCGGAAAAATCCAACTCCATCAGAAAAAAAACTGTGGCAGAATTTTCTGAGAAATTTTCCTTTGCGAGTGTTGAGACAGCGCCCCATCGACAACTTTATTGTAGATTTTGATTGTGCGGCTTTACTGTTAGTAATTGAGATTGATGGGGAGAGTCATTTTACGGAACAAGGGAAAGAATATGATGCAGAAAGAACCGGGATTTTAGAGGGGTATGGATTGAAGGTTGTCAGGTTTACGAATGTTGAGGTGTTGCAGAGTTGTGAGGGGGTTTGTGGGGAGTTGTTGGGTTTGATTGAGGGTGATTTTTGAGGCTAGATCACCCTGGCGCCCCCCGATCGAAGGGGGGGACATGAGGGGAGGAGAGTTGAATGGGTGGCTGGATGCGATCGCACTTTTCGACTTATTCCAAAAGGGCGATCGACCTTGTTTGAGAAAGAGGAATAAAGGGCGATTCCCTACGGGATAGCTCCGCTTCACGGCCTTGTAGTTTATCAAGGCTAAGCAGCCATCGGGCAAAGGCTCAGAGTTGAACAATCAACTTTAATTCTCGGTCGCAGTTCAACTTGAACTAAAGTTTTGAATTCTTCATTTTTGGGGGCCACTAAAAATTCTAATTTACCGTTAATATAATCATTAATTTCAATAAAGTTCACGAGTTCAAAACACATAATACCTACAGTGGCATCGGCTATCTTTAATTCAATTTGAACTGATTTTTGAATGATATTCATTCCAAATTTGAGGGTGACACCTAATGAATCTGTCACTTCATAACACCAATAGCCATCGGAGGGTTGGGAATCTTTTGGTTCTTCACAAAATAATTCTATAAAAGCTAGTTCATCAAATCCCTCATGTAAATTGATTTTTGCCATTTTCTTACCTAAGATATTGAGTTATTTTCCATAGATTATAGCACTGAGAAAGCGGCGAGTTCCATTGGGCAAGACTTCCCATGAACTTTGGACTTGGGCGAATTTTCCGGTTCTGCCAGGTAACAGTGAATCTCTAAGCTCTGTATCTATTGTACCCTCTTCTCCTGTGGTGTGGTTTGTATAAATGTTAATCAATCGCTCAACAATATTACTTTCTTCTTGGACTGCTTGTTCTAGATGAGTTTGAATAAATTGACGTGATTCTGAATCGTCATCAAAGCCCAAGCGATTTAGTTGTTGTCTATTTTGTACCGCTCTTTTTGAGTTATGAGCGTCTGGCTTGATGTTGACATTGAATAAGTAATCGAGCTTGCGATCGTTAATGATGCAGGGTGTTTTTGCGTCGGCGGGTCGATCGGATTGTGTCAATGGCTGATTAAAATATAGATTTTGGGAATTGTAAGATTATATCATTTTGGCAGTTTTTTCATCCTACAGCACGATCGCACTCACAGCCCCCAAAAGGCGAGATCCTTTCCATATCGCCAAAAAGTGAGCACCATTTTTAACTAATGCCAAAGGGGCGATCGCACTTTTTGAGAAAAAGGGGTAAAGGGCGATCGCCCTCCCCAAAAGCGATCGCCCTCACAAAAGCGATCGCCCATCAAAACTAAATCGTTATAAAGAATTAAGGCACAGCATATAAGTAATTCTTTGCATCCTCAGAAAGATATGCTTCATAAGCAGTACCAACACCTATTTGGCTTTTCCAAATCTTTGCGGCATTATAGGCATTTTCCTCTTCTGCATATACAGGAATACCTATAAAAATACCCT
The DNA here is from genome assembly GCF_036701875.1 of Microcoleus sp. MON1_C5. Taxonomy (NCBI): domain Bacteria; kingdom Bacillati; phylum Cyanobacteriota; class Cyanophyceae; order Oscillatoriales; family Microcoleaceae; genus Microcoleus; species Microcoleus sp. MON1_C5. Next base: position 13,508 of record NZ_JAUBRN010000005.1, read on the forward strand.
TGATAATATCCCAAAAACTAGATCCTACGTTCTTAGCTTTTTGTACAAGTTCGTTGACAAATTTACCCACGCTAGATATCCAGTCTTCAACTAAGGGTTTCAGGAAATCATACAATTGATCTACAATCGATTCGCCTACCCATGCACCAGCAAATGCTGCGGTAGCACCAAGCAGAACATTCCCTAATCCAGGTACTGCTGAAGCAAGAGGTTGAACAAAAGCCCCAAGTATTCCTGAGCCGACTGAGGCACCAATAACCTTCAAAGTTTCTTTGCTCTGATCCTTTCCAAATCCAATTTGAAGACCGTCAAATAAGTATCCTACTAATTTAACTGGACCCGGTGCTTTTTTAGTCGCGTTCGCCAATTGATTAAAAGCCTTTTTGCTACTAGGCGGTAAAATCTTGTTAGCTGCTTTACCAATAATCGATCCCCATTGATTCAAAGCATCAATAATCCCTGAAAAGGCTTTATTGATATCAAAATTTTTGAATCCTTGAACCAAGCTAGACGAATTAAATTGAATGATTTTTTCAATGGCAGAAAGAAATTGATCCCGTTGCTTTGGCGATAAATTAACATAAATCTCAGCACCAATTGAGATTACCCAGTCGGACATCTTGTTGATTCCCTTACTAAAAGCGGTTTTTAACAGGGAAGCCAACTTAGGAATCAATAGCTTAACTTGGTTGCCAATCCGTGATGCTATATCGTTGATTTGACTATAACCCTGTATGTGTTTCCAAGCATCAGATCCAAGCTTAAAGTATTCTTTTAGGGGCTTCTCGATTAATTCTTCAGCAGCAGATACAAACGGGCCAATTCCAATATCGCCTCCAAACTTCTGAGCGGAGCCATTCATCTGTTTAAAAAATTCATGCAATTTTTGAAACAGTGTATTTTTTCGCTCTTCACGAATTTTATCTTCAGAAATGGGTTGTGCAATGATATTGACAGATCCTTGCGATCCATTACCTGTATTATTTGCACTAGAACTTTGTGGGTTGCCTCTGAATAAAATGCCTTCTTCATTACGCCGTCGTACTAAACCGGGCAACTTAACACCGCCACCATATACCCATCGATTCAGCTCAGTCGGCACAGCACTGTACTCGCCAGCATTCAGTCGTTTCAGTAAATCTGACTGTTGAAGAGAGCCTGCACCAAGATTGAAGGTAAAGCTCACCAGTGCGTCGAATTGCTGCTGGTTCAGTGGCACTTTAACTAAGCTTTTTACTGCTTGTACTGCTGTATTCACATCCGCTCTGAGCAATTCATACGCACGCTGTTCGCTAATGCCACTACGAAACTCTGCTGGTTCGCTGCCATTACAATTGCCGTAGTGCAAGAGATGACCGATTCCGATCGTGCAGTGACCTGCTGGATCGTTATACAATTTGAGTCTGATTCCCTCATGTCCGGCAATAAACCTCAAACCAGCTTCGCTCACTGTTGATGGCGAAGTTCCCGGTGAAGAAGATGGTGGTGTAACTGGCTTACCCGTCCCAGTTTGATAACTCACAGGCAAATAAACCGACATCCCCACCTGCAAATTCCGCGCTTCAGCATCCGTAAATGTACTACCATCAACTTTCTTAATCTCCGTCCAACGGTTAGCATTCCCCAATTCTCGCAGAGCGATCGCCGATAACGTATCGCCACTACGCACAATATACTGCCGCTGCTGTCCAGGCTTTGCTGGAGGTGCATTATAGGAATTAGTCTGAGCATTTTCCAGTCGGACAAACGACACTCCAGCATATTGAGCCGGCGTCAGAATTCGTTCCTTAATCCCACTACCTGTCGGCCAATTTGCCTCAGTAATCCGAACGCGCCCATCAGGATAAACCTCTTCCAAAAAGGCAACGTGACCCACACTTCCAGCCCCTTTAGTATTAGGCGGCCAAACCACTAAACCCCGCGCCCCAGCAGTTGGTGTAGAAGTAACGGGCAAACCTACCTTCAAAGCATCGTTCCTCCAGAGCCCAGCATTACCCAGGAACAAAGCATTTTTCTTGATAGCTGGGGGTAACAATCCTGTTTCCAGCATCCGTCCGTAAGCATACCAGGTGCATTGCCCTTGCCAGCGGTAGGCAAAAGGATTCACCGCCCCATTCCGGTAGTTAGCTGAATTAGAACTAATCGGAACTTGTGGGATAGGTTTGGGAGCTGGTGCAGGTGTCGGAGTTGGCGTTGGTTTGGGAGCTGGTGCAGGTGTAGGAGTTGGCGTTGGTTTGGGAGCTGGTGCAGGTGTGGGAGTTGGTGTGGGAGTTGGTGTTGGTGTCGGTATTGAGCCAACATTCTGAATGTACAATGCCGACATATACCCGCTACCATTAGCCAGACGATACCAAGTGCTGCTGCTACCAAGTCCGGTTGTATCCGTAACCATTCCACCTTGAACGGGCCCATCTAAGAATTCTAGTTGAGTACCAGGAGTTATTTTGGCAACTTCCGCCGAGCTAGTATTAGGCTGAGAACGTATTCTCAACCACCCAGTCACCTTGACATCACCAACATTATTGATTCTTCCATTGAAATTAACTGCCCGTTCACTAGGCGTTACCTTCCCTTCACCACTCCAAGTATCAGGAACAACTGTTGCCGGAATTTCGTAAACTTCCGGCTGCGTCTTCTTCGCCAAATCCACCGCCGCCAACGTATTCAAAAACCCAAAACCCGTCTCATCATCCCATCCAACCGGCCCCAAATCCCTCGCCGTAGACTTCAAAATCTCCATCACTTGGCGATAGTTCAAAGCAGGATTTGCCGCCCAAACCAAAGAAGCCGCCCCCGCAACTTTAGCAGTCGCTACCGAAGTCCCCGCCATCGTGCCCAAATCATTTCCCACAGTCGATAAACCAGGGTGTTCAGTCGTGCCGCCATCGGCCACAATATCCAAACCGCGGCCATAACTAGAATAGATCGATCGCCCGTTAATATCCCCAGCCCCAACAGTAAAAATATTGTCAAATTCCTGAGAAGCTTGACCCAAAACCGACATCACACCGCCGTCATTACCCGCCGCCACTACCAGCATTACCCCATTTTGCCGCGCATATTCGATCGCGCTTCTTTCTGGCGGAGTCAACTCATAGCGCGTTTCCACAATCCCGTCAGCATTCTTCTGAGTCAAATCCAAACTGAGATTCGCGATCGCATTTTTCTGTCCAGAAGCCTTCGCAGCATCCACAAACTCTACCAAAGAATCAGCCCATCTCCCAGAATCGATCGCCCTTCCCACCCACTTCGGCGCCGTCTTATTAATTGCATCAATAATCCCCAACATAAAAGTACCGTGATCGCTACCTTCCCCAGGCTTCAGCAACGGATTGTCATCCCCGCCCACATAATCGCGGCCCTTCTTAATATTCGCGTAATTCAAATAAGGACTATCCGCACTCACACCAGTATCAATCGTTCCTAAATACGGCTGAGAAGCCAAAGGAAAATTTAGCAATTGACGGATTGCATTCGGATTGTTAGGATTCGGCGCCTGCGGATCGACAGGAATTAAAGCAACCGGTAAAGTCTCAAACGCACCCCCCGGATTGTAAGGGGTTTGAGTGGCAATCCCATCATGGTACAGACCCAGCGGGTCAAAATCAATCAGCGGCGGTAAATTGTTAGTTGGTGCACCATTCGGGTCGATCGGGCAAACACCGCTATCAGCAAAGAAATTAGGTAAATGTAAATCTGACAGCGACAAAGAACCCAATAACTGATGCAAGTAGTCAAACTCGTGCTGCCAATCCCCAAAACCCGCACTCGGAGTCACAATTTTTTCTAATATAAAACTTTTCGGTCGTTTCCGACTCTTTGTTTTACTGGAATCCCCAAAACCGTGAGCCTGTTTGCGTTTTTTGCCACCAAAATTTAGCCAGCCCATAACTTTTGCACCCTGATTAATAGGAATTCGATCGCCAGAACTGAATTAACTGCCTTCAGACATTCAACCAAAACCCTTCCTTGCCAAGGATTTTTCACTAATCGTCAAAATTTTCTGTTTATTTGAGAATTTACGCAAAATTAACAAAAATTCTGAATTGGCGATCGCTTCACATCTGTCGCCTTTGACTAACGGTCTGGTGGGCGATCGGACAAACACTTTGTTAATCCTTAACTTCTATGATTTGTTGCTTCTTCACACGGTTATCATACACCCAAGTTCAGTTTGCGATCGTAAAGTTTCGGTAAAGTTTTTGGGATAGCAATCCCCGCCTCAAGCAAAACATCCGCTACACGCTCGTTTCCCGCGCAATGACAGGTTAAAAATGGGTAATTCCTAAAATAGTTATAATTTACACTTGCTTTTTTTATGATTTCTGATAATATGAACACCAAGGTGAAATTTGGATTAAAGTCTAAAGCCCAAACAAATATCACTAAAGCTTCTTCACAAACAACTTAAATATTTCCCTGCTTCCTTGAAACAGGGGCAAACTCAGCCTTGAAACTTTCCGTTTTCAGGAAGACTTAGGGCGACTCGAAAAGATCAAAAACCCAGCGGAGAAAACATACAAAGACAATTGGGCGATCGATTCAACACAATTCAATATAAACACCCACATTGAGTGAAAACTCTTGTCCCCCCCTTCTTAAGCGGTTCCCCCCTTCTTAAGGGGGGTTAGGGGGGATCTGGGGGCTAGGGGGGATCGAGTTTCGACCTAAAACCCACTGTCTCTCTGCTTGCTCCGAAAGTCTAGATCCCCCTAAATCCCCCTTAAGAAGGGGGACTTTGAGTTAATTCTCTCGTTCTCCCCGATGTTTTGGGAGACTTTGTGAACACTCTTGTCCCCCCCTTCTTAAGGGGGGCTAGGGGGGATCGAGTTTCGACCTAAAATGCGTAATTCCTAAATTGGGGCTAGGGGAGATGAGTTTTTCCTTCTTCCAACTTCAGTCCATGTGTTACATCCCGTACATTGCTCGTTGCCGAACTTTCTTCTTCCTTCTGCCAAACCATGCAACTAAAATCAGCGGTGCAGTGGATACCTCATCCCGACGGTTATTGGATACTTCGCAATCCCGAAGACATTACCTGTATTCAAGTTGACGACTTTGACAAACAAGTAATTTTGCAATTAAGTCAACAACCACTAACTAATATTCTCGCTGAATACGACCTGGATTTAGAAGATGTGCAAAATCTTTTGAAAGACTTAGCACAAGCAGGAATGCTAGAAGGAACCAAGCCACCGAAAGCTAAATTCAACCTGCTAACCTTCACAATTCCCCTAGTCAATCCCGATGTTTGGTTATCGCGGCACATCGACAAATTTCGCTGGATTTGGACGTGGGAATTTGGCTTTTTCCTGTGCGCTTTCATCGCTTCCTCTGTAGCAGTGTGGTTGGCTTCCTCTGCCGAAGTCGCAGCCTCACATCAGCAGTTGTGGATAGTCGGCAAAAATGACAGTATTTTCAAATTTGTATTGCTGACAATGCTAGTAATAGCTTTGCACGAACTAGGTCACGCTTTCACCCTCAAACACTACGGCGGCCTAGTTAAAGAAATTGGATTGTTGTTTATGTGTCTCATCCCCGGATGTTACACAGATACAACCGACCAATACAGTTTAGTCAGGCGGAAACAGCGGGTTTTAGTAGTAGCGGCGGGAGTATTGATTCAAGTAACAATTTGGGCCGTTGCTGTTTGGATATGGCTGTTATCTCAGTCGAATCCAATTTGGCATCAAATTAGTTACCTGTTGATGGTGGCAGCATTGCTGACAGTGGCAATTAACTTGAATCCGTTGAATAAATTTGACGGTTATTATTTGTTAGTTGCTGGAACTGGCATTAACAATTTGCGACAAAGGTCTTTTGATTTTTATCTTGATTTGTTGCGGAGGGAGGAGATTGAAGAAGCAGTCGAAACGCAATGGGTTTTAGCGGCTTATGCGCCTTTGAGTATAGTTTATACTGTTTGGGCTATTACTTACTTAATGTCTTTGATTGGAAATTGGGTTTTGTTAAATATTCCGATTTTTTCACCGTAGATTAATCACGGGCGTCCCGCCCGTGCCACGAAATTCAATTTGATTATTTTAGGGGTTTACTGAAATGAATGTTTATCAAAAGTTGGGCATTGTTGGCGGAAGTTTGAGTTTTGCTGTTGTCAGTCAATGTTTTTCTGCACAAGCTGCTACTCTAACTCAAACTTATACTGTGGAGCTGGGTTCGCAGCCGTTAAATAGCAGCACGAATGTGGTTTTGCCCAAGTTTAATTCGCTCTTAGGAACGCTATTAAGGGCTTATGTTACGGTTAAATCTACTGTTAATAACAGTGTTAGCATTACTCCTTTAACGGGAGATTTTATGGGGACGGCGGCGACTAATGCAAGTATTGCTGTGAATATTCCGCTGTTGAAAGTTGACCCGAATTTGACTTTGAGTGTTTTGGCGAGTCCGCCGGAAACGAAGATTGCTAGTGGCGGTACAGGGAGTGTTACCGGTTCGGCTTCTGGTACTGTGTCGAAGAGTTATGATTTGCCGCAGTTTTTAAGTGCTTTAACGGGCTGCGATGGTGATACTTTTACTGCTGGCGTGGCGACAACTGGTTTAACTCAAATTCTGGGGAGTCCGGCTAGAGGTAGTTTTGGGGGTAAGGTTGTGGCTAACACTACAGTTAGTGCAATTTATGAGTATGAACCTGTACCGGAACCCATGACTGCTGTGGGTACGTTGGTGGCTGCTGGAATGGGTTTGTGGTGGAAGAGAAGGGCTTCAAAAAAGGTGTAATATTAATTTTATTAATGTTTGCAACAATTTGGAGATCCCCCCTAACCCCCCTTAAGAAGGGGGGGACAAGAGTTAAGTTAGAAGTCCCCCTTTTTAAGGGGGATTTAGGGGGATCGAGACTTAAAGCGGTCGATAAACGCGATAGTTAATTTCAGGGAAAATATTATCAATCTCCTCCACCTTCTCCAACCAACCCGAATCGACTTTCCCTTCTTTCACTTCATCGTAAAGCTTGTGAAAGCGCATTAAGTGCGATCGAGTCCGCCGCACCGCATAGGGCACCATCGTCCCTGTACGCATGATAAACGCCCAGTCAGATGATTGAGCTAGCAGCACTTCCCGCGCGGCTTGGTTCAAAGCGCGCCACTGCAACTCATCCGCAGGTTCCATGCTTCCCAACTCAATCATCCGTTCCGCTGCTTTGTGCAAGTGCGGGTAAATCCAAGCATTGGTATCGTTGAGCCAATATTCGTGGAAACCCCGGAAACCCCAACTCGACTGAGACGGGCGGCACACTTGCTGAGTCTGATTTCCCCGCAAATAATCGGCTAAGTGCGTCATCTCGTAGGTATTTTGGTCGTACCAACTCTTGCGGAACAGGTAATCTAAGAACCAAGGCCCTTCGTACCACCAGTGACCGAAAAGTTCGGCGTCGTAAGGCGAAACAATAATCGGCGGACGCTGCATAATGCCGTTGAGGTGTTCGACTTGGCGTTCCCGGTTGAAAGCAAAGTTGCTGGCGTGTTCGGCTGCTTTTTCCCTTGCCCAGTACGGATCGTACAACTGTTTATCGCCTAAACCCAATCCGCGACCGGTGATTTTGTGATATTTAATCCCGGTATTTTTCCGCTGGCCGTTGGGCATGATGTAGGGCTTAATGTAATCGTAGTCAGCTTCCCAGCCCAAATCTTTGTAGAATTCGCGGTATTCGGCCGCGCCTGGATAGCCGACTTCGGAAGACCAAACCTGCTGCGAGGATTCGTGATCTCGGCCGAAGGCTGCGACTCCGCATTCGGTGAAAATTGGGGCGTAGCTGCCGTAGCGGGGACGCGGGCGGGCGTAGAGGATGCCGTGACCGTCTGTGAGAAAGTAGCGGAGGCCGGCGTCGGCTAACATCCGCTCTAAGCCTTCATAGTAGGCACATTCGGGCAGCCAAATGCCTTTTGGTCGGCGGCCGAAGTTTGCTTCGTAATTGTCGCAGGCTACTTGAATTTGTGCCCAAACTGCTTCGGGGTACATTTTCATCAGCGGTAGGTAGCCGTGGGTGGCGCCGCAGGTGATGATTTCGAGGTTGTTGGTATCTTGGTGTTCTTTGAAGGCTTTGACTAAATCTCGATCGTACTTTTCCCAAAAGTTGCGAACTTGAGAGAAGTGAGCGGCGTAATGTTCTGCTAAATAGCGGAGGTGACCGTTTCCGCTGTTGTGTTCGATTTCGAGATCCGCTAATTCTTCGAGTTTAGCCAAGTGGTCGTCGAAGCGGTCTTGCAGCAAGGGGTCGCGCAGCATTGCAACCAAGGGCGGCGTCATGCTCATGGTAATTTTAAAGTCGATGCCGTCGCGCTTGAGTCCTTCAAAGACTTGCAGCAGGGGAATGTAGGTTTCTGCGATCGCCTCAAACAGCCATTCTTCTTCTAAAACGTAGTCGCTTTCGGGGTGGCGGACAAAAGGCAAGTGGGCGTGGAGAACGAGTGCGAGGTAGCCAATAGTCATAAAAAAATTCGGTAAGTGGGAAACGAGCGTGTCTTTAGACCTGAGAGGGAAACGGCTAGGCGGTTTCAACCGCCGTGAATCTTTCCATTACACGGGGATTGCTAGATGGGAGTGTACTTTTGTAATGTACTTTCAGTGGGACAATTACCACATCCAACCTCGCAACCGGCGATCGCATAATGTTCGCTCCTTTATGAGCCTCTATGAGAGGGGTAATGTTAGCTTGCGCCTTCGTTAAGGGCCGGTACTATATCTAGGACACTGATTTAACCTAATAAGTCTGTTTAATCCTAAATTTCGCTTGGCAAGGAACTAGCGAGAGCATTCCCTGGTAGGCCTTTAACTCTTACCGTTAACGTAGTACGCAGGTACGCCTCTGGTCAACTATGGTTTAAGTCTTAGGCCCGAAGCAAGCGTGTCTTGAGACCTGGGTCGTTGACAGTGATTTGGATGCCGTAGTTATTAACTGACGCCAGTTAGGCACAGCTTTAAAATATTTTAAGATTTTATGCTGAAACGGGACTCACAAAATGCCGTGTTTTTTTAATGGCCTTTCTCTAACAAACTAAATGTCAGCAAATTCTGATTTTCTGCTTGCTGTCGGATTAAGGCTGCTGCTGTTTGAGAGTCTACTGGCTTTGAGAAAAAGAATCCTTGGGCGTACTCACATTTTAACCCTTTTAGTATAGATAGTTGCGAGGCTTCTTCGACTCCTTCGGCTACTACATCCATGCCTAAATTGTGGGACAAAGTAACGATCGACCGCACAATTTCTGTGGGGTCAATGCCTCCTTTACTGAAATCGAACTCACCTCCCATCCTGCTAACAAAAGAGCGGTCTATTTTTAAGGTATTGGTGGGGAAGCGGTGCAGGTAGGAGAGCGAGGAATAGCCGGTGCCGAAGTCATCAATGCACAAGTGTATGTTTCGGGTTCTGAGCTGCACCAGCATTGCTGTTACTGATTCGGAATTTTCTATGAGTACGCTTTCGGTAATTTCTAGTTTTAAACTGCTGCCGTCGAGGTGAGTTTCTGCGAGAACTTGGTCGATGTATTCGATTAAATTTGGTTGAGAAAACTGTTTGACAGAAATGTTGACGCTAACGCTTAAGGGGGGGTTGCTGGGAAATAGCTGCTGCCACTGGCGGATTTGGTGGCAAGCTGTGCGGAGTACCCAGCGGCCCAGGGGTACGATCAAGCCGGTTTCTTCGGCGATGGTGATGAATTCGCCGGGGGAAACTAAGCCGCGTTCTGGATGCTGCCAGCGCACTAGGGCCTCAAAACTGGTAATTGTGTTAGTGGCGATCGACACGATCGGCTGGTAGTGAATAATAAACTGGGGCGCTGCAGATAACGGAGGTAAGGCTGATTCGGGGGATGGGGGAAAGTCTTCTTCTCTGGCCGGCTCTCTAATTGATTCGATCGCCCGCCGCAGGTCGTTTTCTAGCTGCAACAGCCGCAAAGCGTGGGCGTGCATGGAACTGTTGAAAACTTCGTGTCGGGATCTGCCGAGTTCTTTGGCGCGGTACATTGCTGTGTCAGCGTCGCGCAACAGGGTTGTCGGTTCCACGTATTCGCCAGAACTCAAAGCTATGCCGATGCTGGCGGTGATAAATACTTCGTGTCCGTCTAGAAGCAGAGGGGAGGTGATTTTCTTTTGCAGGCGGTTGACAATGGTGGTAGCTTCATTGATGCCCTCGATGTCTTCGAGCAACAGCACGAACTCGTCTCCTCCGAGGCGGGCCACTGTATCTCCGGGCCTGAGACAAGCTTCCAGACGCCGCGCGATCGCTACTAGCAGTTGATCGCCGATGGCGTGGCCGAGAGAATCGTTGACTACTTTAAATCTATCTAAATCGAGAAACAGCACGGCAAACAAGTAGTCTTTGCGCCGTTTTGCCAGCCTCAGAGCGTGTTCGAGCCGATCGGTAAATAGCGATCGGTTAGGCAATCCGGTGAGGGCGTCGTGAAAAGCATCGTGCAGCAGTTGTTCTTCGGCGAGTTTGCGCTGAGTGATATCGTGACAGTTAATCACGATTCCCTCGACTGCGGGATCGTAAAGCAAGTTGGTGGCTACAGCTTCTACATAACACCAGGAACCGTTGCGGTGGCGGACTCGGTACTCAACTGGGCACAGGCTTCTTTTGGGGTTTTCAATGGCTTTGTGGAGGGTTTCGGCGATCGTGGCGCAGTCGTCGGGGTGAACTATTTCTAAGGCGCTGCGGCCGATCGCATGGTGGGGCGCGTATCCTAAAATTCGCTTGACGGAAGGGCTGATGTAGCGGAAGATTCCTTCGGCGTCGAGAATGATCGTGATGTCTGTGGCGTTTTCAATCAGCGAGCGAAATCGCTGTTCGCTTTGGCGCAGGGCTGATTCTGCTTGTTTGCGATCGCTGATGTCGAGGGCTACTCCGTCTATAATTACGTCCCCGTTTTCGTTTTTGGAAAATTTAGCGCTGTCTTGCACCCACTTGACCTCCCCAGATCTCAGAACGATGCGGTACTGCCGATCGCACGGCAAAAGAGTCGCTCTTGATGCTGCTACGCGGCTGTCAAACGAGCTTTTGTCGTCTGGATGGATGATTTCGGTCAAGAGTTCCGGGCGCGAAATCACTTCTTCGGCCCCGAACCCAGTAACTTCGCGCACGCCCGGACTGATGTAGGGCATGGAAATTGTGCCGTCTGGATGCAGCACGGTGCGGTAGACTGAGCCGGGAATGTTGGCTGCCATTGTGGCTAGCTGCTGCTGGATGCCGCAGACTGCTGCTTCGGCGCGCTTGCGTTCTGCAAGTTCGGTTTGGGCTTGTTGGTAAAGTTCGGCTTGGTGGATCGCGATCGCGCACTGATCGGCTATGGCTTTGAGTAGCGACAGTTCTTCGACGCTCCAAGAGCGCGCCCGATCGCACTGATAGAGACTAATTCCTCCCAAAAATGACCGCTGGTAGAGCAGCGGCGCGATCGCGACGCCGCGAAACCCTACCAACTCTGCTGATTCTTGCAGGGACGGGCAAAGTGTCGATAACTCGTCGATGATCAGGGTTTCCCCGGCCGCTAGCCCGGAGCGGAAGTGTTCGGCCACTTTGCAATTTAGCCCGACAAACCGTTCTCTGTCGGCTCCTTTGCTGATGTAGCGAATTCTGATGCCGCCTTCAGCATCTGGCTGCAAGATGGCGCAGGCGCTGATGTCTAAAGCTTCGTGCAGTTGATCTGCGGTGGTTTGCAGCACTTCGTCGAGTACAAGGGTGAAGCGCATGGCTTGGAGGATGCGGTTGGCGATCGCTTCTCGCTGAGCTTGCCGCTGAATTTGGGCGATCGCTTCTTGTTGCTGGCGCCGCATTTTGTATTCTTGGAGCGATCGTTCTAAAACTGTTGGCAACCTAAACAGGCGCCCTTTTAATACGTAATCGGTCATTCCGGCTTTGATGCACTCAACTGCCGCTTCTTCTCCCAAACTTCCCGTTACTAAAATCAAGGGTATGTCTTGCCCTAATTCCTGCATTAATTTCAATACTTCTAAACCGTTGAAGCCGGGGAGGCGGTAATCTGAGAGTACAGCATCGTACTGGCAATTCTCGAGCAGTTTTCTGCACTCTGTTGCTGTTTCTGCCGTGTCGCAATTAAAATTTACCCCCCCCGCTTCTAAGGCGAGCACTATTAATTCCATATCTTCTGCCATGTCTTCGATAATCAACAATTTTAATGTTGATTCCGCTACCATTTTTAGTAGATAGTTGGTCTGATTTATATCTAACATAAGGAATTGGGGAGGTTTTCAAGTGGTTATTCGTGTTTTTGCTAGTAATTTTTTAGACGGAGTTTTGTGGTTAATTTTATCGGGATATTATTTTTAGTTATTATTAGCAAAATAAATTATATACTCTATTCGCAAGACCTTTATTTAGCACCTGCAGTCGAGGGCTGACCGAACCGATTGGGGATCGTCCCAATTTTTAAAAGAGGGTTTTTTAGGAGTACGAGCATCTTTCACAGCCAAGCCTATATCTTTCGCTTCCATCTCTAACAGTGAACACTCCTGTCACACCAAAATTCGGATGCTCTCACCGATTGTGACTTATTTAAGTGTATAAGAGTTTTAAATTCAGAATTTAAAACTCTTATACACTTAACTTACGAATCTATATTACCGTTTGAGATTGTTTGCCCTAGTTTAAAGTAAAACGTGGCTCCTTGACTAGGTAGGCTTTCGGCCCAAACCGTGCCGCCGTGGCGGTGAATAATCCGCTGGACGATCGCCAAACCGATGCCCGTCCCTTCAAATTCTCTCTGGGAGTGCAGCCTCTGAAAGGCTCCAAACAGGCGATCGGCATATTCCATCGGAAAACCCACCCCGTTATCCTTGACAAAAATCGTCCCATCAGGTAAACCCTCAATAACTATTGTAGCCGGAGTGCGCCCGCGGCTGAACTTGACGGCGTTGCTAATCAAGTTGCTGAACACCTGTTGCAGCAAGGTTGGATCTCCCATTACCGTCGGTAAATTTCCGACTGCAAATTCAACGCTGTGGAGAGTTTGGGTCGGGTCTGCGACGGTTGGGGGTTTAGTCAATTTAATCGCATTTTGTACCAAACGGCTCAGATCGATCGGAATTTGCCTCAACTCGGTGCGACTCACCCGCGACAGGGCGAGCAAACCGTCAATCAACAGGCTCATTTTTTGGCTGCTGTCTTCAATTATTTCCATATAGTGAACTATTTTGCGATCGCTCAAAGCATCAGTTGATTCTAGCCGCTGCTTCAACGCTTCTACAAAACCTGAAATGTGTCGCAAAGGTGCGCGCAAGTCGTGGGAAACAGAGTAAGAAAAAGATTCTAACTCTTGATTTGCAGCTTCTAATTGCTCTGTGCGTTCTGACAAAGCTTGTTTTGTCTCTACCAACTCAGTGATATCGCGAGCAGTGCCAATTAAAGCATAAACCTCACCGTCGAGATTTCTGAGGGGAATTTTAAAAGTATCGTAGTAAGTAGTGGCGCCAGCTATCACAAATTTGTCCTGCAAGTGCATAGTTTCGCCTGTTTCAAATACCTGCAAATTTTTCCTACAAAATTGTTCGGCTATTTCTGGGGAAAAACATTCAAAAAGAGTTTTCCCCTGCATCTCTTTTCTGCTATTTAAGCCAGCAGTTTTGGCAACAGATTGATTGACAAAAGTCAGGCGCATATTTTTGCGTTCGACCACAAAAATGCGATCGGGCAAGGCATCAAAAAAAGTTTCTAATTCTGCGGTACGCTGAGCGACTTGAGCTTCTAAAGTTTCGTTGAGTTCTTTGAGTTCAAATTCTACTCGTTTGCGTTCCGTGATATCTTGACCTATTCCGATACAACTGCCGTCGGAAAGGCGAACATTTGCCCAAGAAGTGTCGATAATTCGCCCGTCTCTAACTTTTGTTTTGAAGTCGCTCCATTTCTGAGTTGCTGCTTGGATTGTATCCAAAACGTATTGACGGTATTCTGGCTGCGGATAAAATTCGGCCAAGATATCGCGGTTTTTGATTTCTGCCAAACTCCAGCCGAGCACTTGTTCCCAGTGGCGGTTTACCCAGTTTATTTGACCGTTTTTGTCTAAGAATGCGAGCATAATCGGCACGTTGTCGAAGATAGTTTGCAGCAGTTCTTTTTGCTGTTTTAATGATTCTTCGGCTTGTTTGCGATCGCTGATGTCGAGTACCGAACCGATAATTTGCCTCATTTGTCCGTCTGGGGTTCTTTTGAAGATTGTAGAGCGATCGTGCACCCAGCGCCATTCCCCATTTTTGTGTTTAATTCTGTAGTCTCTGTCATCCGTTTCATAGGGATTGCTGCTGTGTTTTAGTCGCTCCATACCTGTAATTAGCTTTAACAGATCATCGGGATGAACTAAGTTAGCGACAGCATCTCTACCGAAATCTTGCCATTCTTTGGCAGTGTAGCCGAGTATGGCTGTGACAGATTCATTTGCATAAATATTTTTGTTTTCTACTGCATCGTAAATGTAAAGAAAGTTGGGGATAGTTGTAACAATGCTCTCTAAAAGTTGCTGATGTTTTTGCAGTTCTGATTCTGCCTGTTTGCCCTCGCTTAAGTCCAGCACAAAACTGACGCCTAACTGCTGCGTTCCTTCTAAAAATGTGCTGCCCAGCAGCACCGGAACGCGGCTACCATCGGAGCGTATAAATTCTTTTTCAAAGGGAACCACCGTATTTCTAGCCTTCAGTTCGGCAACTTTTTCTGTATCTAAACGCACATATTCTGGCGGTGTCATTTCTTGCCAGTTAACTCTTCCGGCAAGCAGTTCGTCCCGCGTATAATTTACCGTGTTTAAAAAAGCGGCGTTGGCATCTGTAATGCTGCCGTTAAGATCCCAAAAAATTATGCCGATCATGTTAGAATCAACTATGGCTTTAAATTTGGATTCGCTTTGTCGCAACTGAGCTTCGACTTGTTTAAGCTCTGTAATGTCGCGGGCGATGGATAACACTGTTTCTACTGAATTGTCTTCAGCAAACTCGGGAATGACTCGACAGTGGTAATGTTTTATGCCGTCGGGAGTGGGAAACTCAAATTCTATGGTTTCTTGTTTGCCAGTGTCAAAAACTTTCAGAAAAGTATCGTCCCACAGGTCGCACAAGTGTGGTGGCATTCCTGATTCTCTGTTGCTCTTGCCCATCAATTCTGCGGGGGGTTTTCCGGTTGCTGATTCTACTGCGTGGTTGATGTAAAGGTGGCGGAATTCTCGATCGAACCTGGCGATGATATCGGTCGCATTTTCCGCTAGGGTGCTGAAAGCTTGTTCGCGCCGGTGCAGTTCTTCTTGAGTGCGGTGGCAATCGGTTATGTCTCTACCAAGAGATAGAATTGAAACTACTGTTCCCGATTCATCAATGAGTGCAGAATTGTACCATTCGCAGTAAATTATCGAGCCATCTTTGGTATAGTTGCGGTTGCGGCAAACGTTGCGGGTTTCTCTGCTGTCTAACAGTTGATTTGTGACGGCGCACACTTTTTCAAAGTCTTCTTGATAAACTATTGACCATTCGTGCCAGTATTTGCCAATTGCTTCTGCTGCACTCCAGCCAAATAGTTGTTCTGCCATTGGCGACCACCGCACTACCCGAAATTCCCTGTCCCACTCTATAACTGCCATTGGCGAGTTTTCTAGATGAAATTCCCGCTGCGAGTTGGCTTTTTTTATTTGAGTTTGAAGTTGCTGCCGGAGTTGCTTCGCCCCGGCAAAGATCTCGCTAATTTCCTGTGTGTTTGCTGAGCCGGCTTTGGCAATGTGAGCAATGGTTTCTGCTGTTTGTTTTTCGAGTTCGTTCCAAGCAAGTTCGAGGGCTGATTCCGCCTTCTCTAGCTCAGTGATGCTGTTCTGAAACAGTGTGGCACTTTCAACTGGAAATTTACGCATAGTTTTGACACTTAGGCAAGTGTTACTTTTAGAATTCAAAATTAAAGCTTAAAAATTAAAAATATGTAATTTCCTGTTAAATTATACATTTTTAGTTTTTAGTCTGTGCGTGGAGCCGATCGTTGGAGGCGGGCGGCGTTATTAAAGACTGCAAGTAAAAGGATTTGGGGTGCAGATCGATCGGCAATTGTGGTGGATCGATCTAAAACTCTCCTGGGTAAGGGAAGGGTACGGGCAGGAGCAGGCGCTAAGTATATTTTTGCACAGAGTTGTTGTTTGGGGGCGATCGAAAGGAGATCGGCGTGGCTGGGGGCTTGGGTCGATCGCCCATCTGTAGCAGGGCGTTGCCTGTGCACAGCCCCATGTGTCTCAACTAAACACGCTTTCTCAAAGTCCGGCAGGGGTTTAAACCTGCCGAACAAAGGGTGTGACGCGCTTGTTGACACCAATGAAACCCCCCCTACCTACAAATAATCTCCACTCACTTTGGTCAATAAAAAGCTAAAATAAAATCTAAAGTTATTCAGTCTTTAAAATTGCTTATGACTGCTGCTGCACCCTCTTCGATAAAAAACCAAACTCAGTACGAAGCCATTATCGGTCTCGAAACTCATTGTCAATTGAGTACGAATACTAAAATTTTCTCCAGTTCTTCTACAGAATTTGGCAATACTCCAAATACTAACATTGACCCAATTTGTATGGGAATGCCTGGAGTGTTGCCAGTATTAAATCAAAAAGTGCTGGAGTATGCGGTGAAAGCAGGGCTGGCTCTCAACTGCGAAATCGCACCTTACAGTAAGTTTGACCGCAAGCAATATTTCTATCCCGATTTGCCGAAAAATTATCAAATTTCTCAGTTCGATTTGCCGATCGCTACTAACGGTTGGTTAGAAATTGAACTGGTGGATGAGACGGGAAATTCTACTAGAAAAAAAATCGGGATCACTCGCTTGCACATGGAGGAAGATGCCGGAAAATTGGTTCACGGCGGCAGCGATCGGTTGAGCGGTTCAACTTATTCAATGGTGGATTACAACCGTGCCGGTGTGCCTCTAATCGAAATTGTTTCGGAACCGGATTTGCGATCGGGCGCGGAAGCTGCCGAATACGGTCAAGAATTGCGCCGGATCGTGCGCTACATCGGTGTTGGCGACGGGAATATGCAGGAAGGTTCGCTCCGGTGCGACGTGAATATTTCCGTGCGCCCCGTGGGCAGAAAAGAGTTCGGCACGAAGGTGGAAATTAAAAATATGAACTCTTTTAATGCGATCGAACGGGCGATCGATTACGAGATCGAGCGGCAAATTCAAGCGGTGGAAAATGGCGAAACCATCGTCCAAGAAACGCGGCTTTGGGATGAAAACAAGCAGTGTACTTTCAGTATGCGGGTTAAGGAAGGCGCAAGCGATTACCGGTATTTCCCGGAACCGGATTTGCCTCCGATCAAAGTTTCGGCCGAGCAATTGCAGGATTGGAAAGCTCAACTGCCGGAATTGCCGGCCCAAAAGCGCAATCGCTACGAAACTGAGATCGGTCTTTCTCCCTACGACGCGCGGGTGCTGACTGACGACAAAGCGGTGGCGGAGTATTTTGAAAAATCGATCGCCGCCGGTGCTGTGGCTAAACAAGCGGCGAATTGGGTGATGGGCGATATTACTGCTTATCTGAAAAATGAAAAACTGGCGATCGCAGAAATTCCTTTCCAACCGCAGGATTTAGCCGAACTGCTGGGGCTAATTGAGGCCGGTACGATCAGTGGCAAAATCGCTAAGGATATTTTGCCGGAGTTGCTGGCAAACGGTGGTTCGCCTCAGAAGTTCGTTGAGAGCAAGGGTTTGATTCAAATTTCGGATACTGGGGCGATCGATCGAGCGATCGATGCGGTGTTAGCCGCCAATCCCAAGGAGCTCGAACAGTACCGAGCCGGTAAAACTAAGCTGCTGGGCTTTTTTGTCGGCAAGGTGATGAAGGAAACGGGCGGCCGGGCCGATCCCAAACTGACCAATGAGCTGCTGGCGGCGAAGCTTAACGGCCCAGGCTAAGCAATTATTAAGGGGGTCGTGTAGCAGATACAGCGGCGGGCGATCGGTTTTTCCCGATCTCGCCGCGCCCTCGCCCTTCTTGCTGGCTCGTAACTTTATAATTAGTCTACATTTCTTTACAACATCTTCACGTTTGGGGGTGACACCCCTCATCCCTCTCGTGTTATATTTTGTTATGTAGATGCACCCTGATGGCAGAGAGAGTTACTTAGGTAGCTCTCTCTTTTTTTGTCTTTTTTTTCCACGGACGTGAAAATACGGATGGGGGAGAGGGGGATTAACGATACCGATCCCCGATTACTGATTACTGATTAGCAATTACCGCTTTGAGTCGATTAATATCAACTTTAGTTATTAACTAATTTTGACATTATGAGCGAACAAGCTAGCGAGCTAATCAAGCAGGGGATTTCGCAATATCAGGCGCGTCAATTTGAGGCGGCGCTGGGTTCTTGGCAGGAAGCGCTGGCGCTGTATCGCTCAATGGACGATAAGCGGCGATCGGGTGCGGCGCTGGGTAATATGGGCGTAGCTTACGAAGCGCTGGGAAATTATGCTCAGGCGATCGAGTGCTACCAGCAGCATTTGGTGTTAGCGCGGGAAATTGGCGATCGCCGGGGCGAGGCTAATGCTTTGGGAAATCTGGGCAATGCTTGTTGTGCTCTGGAGAATTTTTCTGGTGCTATTGATTACCAGCAACAGCGTTTGGCGATCGCGCGGGACACTGGCGACGGGCGCTCTGAGTTGGAAACTTTGGGGAATTTGGCACTAGCTTACGATGCTAAGGGAGATTTGCCTGGTGCGATCGAATGCTATCACGAGCAGTTGTCGATCGCGCGCGCCAGCAAGGACGATCGCATTGAGCGCAATGCTCTCAAGAATTTGAAGCTTGCTTACAAGTATTTAGCAGATTACGAGAAGGCTAACCAGTACCGACAGCAGCAATTGGCGATCGTCCGGCAACTGTTTTTAACTGATAAAAATAAGAGTTTTGTACAACTTGTAGAAACAGTTGGTTTGAATCCGATTGAGGATTTTGCCGGGGCTAATTTAAGCGGTTTTGACTTGCACTACGCTGATTTTAACGGTGCGGATTTGCGCGAAACCAACCTCCGAGGCGCAGATTTGACTTTGGCCGATCTCAGCGGTGCTTTGCTGAGCGCTGCTATTTTAATTGATGCTAATTTGTGCAATGCTAATTTGCGGGATGCTGAACTCAGCAGCGCCAATTTGAGCGGTGCTGATTTGCGGACAAAGCTGCCCCGGGCGAATTTGAGCGGTGCAAATTTAACCGGCGCCAATTTGAGCAGTGCTTATTTACCGAATGCGATTTTAGTAAATGCAAATTTGACAAATACTGATTTCAAGAATGCAGATTTAAGTGGTGTTAATTTGAGCGGTGCGAATTTAAACGGTGCTGATTTGAGCCGCGCTGATTTGACAAATACGGTGGTGGAAAATGCAAAGTTTTTTTGTTGTTTGGGAATTTCGGATACCCTGAAGGTTGAATTGACGGCACGGGGCGGGATTTTTGAGTAGAATTAATTGGAAAGGTTGGTAATTGTAGAGGGTAACAAAAGCTATGACTGCCTTAACTGCAAAACGATTCTCGATCGCAGAATATCACCGTTTGGGAGAACTCGGATTTTTCGCCCCCGATGAACGAGTTGAATTGATTCGCGGAGAAATTATCATTATGGCTGCTAAAGGTAGGCTGCACTCTTCTTGTAACAGTCTTTTAGTTCAGGAGTTAATCATTTTACTGGCAAGACGCGCTCTTGTGCGCGCGCAAGAGCCAATTATTTTGTCTGATGATAGCGAACCAGAGCCTGATGTTGTGATTGCCCGCAATCGAGCCGATCGTTATTTCTCTTCTCACCCGCAGCCTGCTGATATTTTGTTGGTAATTGAGGTATCGGATTCTACGTTGAAGTACGATCGCACAACCAAGTTGTCTCTCTATGCTGAGACTGGGATTTCTAATTATTGGATATTTAATTTGGTTGATAATCAACTGGAAATGCACAGCGAACCTTATCAGAAACAAAACGGGAGTTATAGTTATCAATTGCAACGAGTTGTTTTGCCAAATCAGACGGTGGTAATTCCGGGTTTTCCCGAGTTGTCTCTGGATTTGTCTTTGGTATTTCCCGCCTAGGCTTCCTTCGATGATATAATACAAAAGTGCGATGGCTACGCCCCGGCTTGCGCCTACGAACTCTTCACCAAAGTAGCACTATGACCGCTCAAACTCTCGCTCCACCCGAACAAATTGTCGAGCTATCGGGTATCAGTTGGCAAACCTACGAAACTTTGCTAGCCGAAATCGGCGATCGGCAAATTCGATTGACATATAATCGTGGCAAGTTGAAAATTATGGTACCCTCCCCAGAACACGAACGTTTCAAAGAAGTATTGGGTCGATTTGTTGAAACCTTAGCTGAAGAATTAGATGTGAGAATTGAGCCTCTTGGTTCTACGACATTCAAACGTCCTGAACTTAGCGGTGCAGAACCAGATAAATGTTTTTACATCCAGAATATTAGTGCAGTTAAAGGCAAAAAAAGAATCGACCTGACTCAAGATCCGCCGCCGGATTTAGTGGTGGAAATTGATATTACCAGCCGTTCGGAAAATAGCTTGCAGGTTTATGCGGATCTGGGAGTGCCGGAAGTTTGGATTTATAATGGATCGCGGCTCAGAATCAACAGATTAGAAAATGGAGAATACGTTGAGGGCGAGATCAGTTTAGCATTTCCCAGCTTACCGATATTAGAGATTGTTAGATTTTTGGAACAAGCAGAAACAATGGACTATTTGGAATTAGTGAAAGCATTTCGGAATTGGGTAAAAAGCCAAATTCAGCAAAACCAATGAGTTGCGGAGCAAATTAAACAAAATTTACAATTTTGTCCACAAAAAAAAGGTGTAGTGTGATAAAATAGAGATGATAAACTAATTTAAATATCAATTACAGGCTGGTAGTGCCAGCAATTCTACCCGATATGCGATCGCTAGAGTCTCACAACAAATACCCAGATTGCTTGTGGATGCAATTAGAAGCAATTCCAGTTCCATCGGTTGCACCCCAAACCCAGCAGCTCGACATTCACTTGAGTCTGAATTTTAACGAGCATTGGGAACCGCTGCTCGGCGGTCGCGTCAAATTTGGTCTGCAAGGCGGGACGCTCAAACTCTATCTAGAAAACTGCGAAATACCCGTAGCATCGCGTCAGTTAGTCGGTTCTTTCCAGCTTTTGCCCATAGAAGAAACTCTGCCCATTCAAAACAGTGCAAAAATTTTAGTAAGCGAAAGTCAGCGTGGAGTTCAGGGCGGCGAAAATGCGGAAAAAATCAAGGAAACAGAGAGCATACGGTGTCACGTTTCCACAATAAGGAATGATACAACGCCAGCTTGGGTTTTTGCAGTTGAACAGCGCAAATCAGTATTAAAAGGTTTGCTAAAAAGTGCTAAGCTGGGAGAATTAGCTGGCAAAGAATTTCGGATGGCAGCGGCTTTTGAAGTTGCTAAAGAAGATATTAATCTCACAGATGCGGAGGGTTTGTGGCCGCACGATATCACGCCAAATCAACATTCGGTTTTAGAAAGAATCCTGACTATATACCTGCACGCAAATAAACTCCAACCTGCCCTCAGTTGGGCGCTATTGTCCTACAATTTACCTCCGGTTGAACCGCGCGAAGTGGAAATTGCCCCGGAAGCTGAATCGGAATTGCAGGAAATGGTCGATCGCATTATTTCCGCTGAAACCGACAACTTTGTGGAGTTGGCCAAAATCGCCAATCTCAATCCAGCACTAGATTTCGCGGGTAGCACCTTGCGCGGAACGACTTTAAGTGCAGTGGATTTTAGCAGCGCAAATCTCGATCGGGTAAATTTCCGGGGTGCAACCTTAAACGATGCCGATTTCAGCGACGCCAGCCTGCAAAATGCCAAATTCGGCGGTGCCGATTTGAGCGGCGCTTTCTTAGGAAATGCCGATCTAAGCGGTGCCGATTTGCACAAAGCAAGTCTAGCTTTAGCTAACCTCAGCGGTGCCAATTTGAGCCGCGCAAACCTGCTGGAAGTGAACTTAACAAATACTAATTTCAGCGGTGCGAATGTCGAGTCAGCCAGATTCGGGAACAATTCAGGAATGGATGAGGAGATGCAGGTGAATTTACAGCAGCGAGGCGCAATTTTTGAAGAGGTTTAGTCGGTAAGTGCGAGATCCCTTTCATCCATCAGCGTCCATCCCCGTTTATCCGCCTGCATCTGCCGTTCAAAAAGAGCGTGAAGCGAAGCTATCTTCCCGCAGGGGTTCCCGAAGGGTAGGGAATCGCCCTCAAAAAGAGCGATCGCCCTCCCAAACAAATTATCCTTCATCCTCCGACTTTACAGGAGGACGCCCAGAAATCACAATAAATCCCACAGATTCGAGAGTCAGGTTTGGGCGGCGAATACCAGCTAAAACCGCTTGACTCAACAAACTTTCGGTATTGATTTCATCAGCCAAAACCGATTCTAAAAGTTGTTCGGATTTAGAAAGTCGATTCAAGCGCAACTGCAATTGATTCACCCGGTTTTCGAGTTGGATAGCAGCAGTGACAGCAGATCGATCGCACATTTCCACAAAAGCCGATCGCCCGCGCAGCAATTCCTCCGATACCACCCGTCCCTTTTGACAAAAATCATCCCATTCTAGCGGATCGACAAAACTGTCAAGTAGCGACGTGCGATTTTTCGACAAATTGTAATCCCGATTCGGCCCGCCTTTCCCCTTATAAGCCCGCTGCAAAATCGCCAGAAGTTCCGCATCTTCCACCAGTGACATTTCTTCGCTGCGAGCATCTACAAACACAGTTTCAAAAGTTGGGAGAAACAGAGCATCAGCGCGGCGCTGCAAAGCTTTCAAGTTGTAATTTTCGATGTTTTGTGCTTGTAAAACTTGCTGGGCCTGCTGCACATCAGTCTGGATTGAATAATTAAACTGAAAGCCAAACCACTCCTTCCCAGGCGCAGCATCCCAACTTTCATCATGCCGCCACATGGCAAAAGCTTGACCGCGATCGTCCCAGCGAATATAAGAGCCAAGTGCATCGATCAATCCCTCACCAATTCGGTAAAGAGCGACATCTGCATTCTGATAAGCAATCCGGCGATTGTAACTGCCATATTGCTGGCAATAAGGAATCAATCGGGTTCTCAAATCGTTGGACGGAATCAACGTTTTTTGAGTAGGTTGATAGCGCAGCAACCCCGATATACTCGGATGTTCGATTTGTTTGAAGTGAAGAGCTTGACACAGCCAACCTTCAGTAGCGCGCTGCATTTCTTTATGCTTAGCATCGCAGTTGTCGAGAGATTCAAAATACTGAGATGCGCTGTCATCAAGAGTATCAATTTCATCTAGAACGTACTGTTCATCAATTTTGATTTTCTCTTGTTCGATTTCAGTTTTAATCGCTTCAATTTCGCTGGATAAGCCCTTGCCTCCCTCAGCAAACAACTTTTCTTCAAGTTTGAGAAGTTTTTCCTCAGCATAAAACTGAAGGCTGGCAATAGATTTGTTGAAGATATCAAACCCATCTTTTAAAACTTGAAACCAAGCTTCGTGGGGACTCTCCGGCAAATCCGGGCCTGCAAACAAACAAAATTGCACTCCCATTTTGCTGCCAATGCGATCGACTCTGCCGAGTCTTTCTTCTAACTGGTTGGGAAACCACGGCAAATCGAAGTGAACTAACCAATCTGTCACTTGTAGATTTACCCCTACTTCCGCAGATCGATCGCACACTAAGATAAAACAATGCGGTTCAGTCTTAAACCGCTTGAGACTAGCCTCAACATCATCAGCCGATTTGCTCGTCTCATGGCTGGCGATCGCATTTTTACCAAAGATTTTAGCTAAATTTTCCGCAATCTCTTTACAAGTTGCCGTAAAACTGGTAAAAATCACAATTTTCGGGAAACGCTCGCCCGGAATCGGCCGTTTAATTTGCTGTTGAATTCTCGACAGCAAATCGCGAGGTTTGTTGTGATACTCGCGCGGAACCTTCAAAGCAACTGCGAGAAATCGGAGAATGGCGATTCGCAACAAACTCAGTCGATCGAGTCCTTCCTGGGGCTTTTCCAGAGTGTTGAGCAAGGTTTCCAGTATTTCCCTTTCTTCGGGAAACAGCGCAGTTTTGGTCAAAATTCCCGTGTCATTTTGTCCAAATTCGCGATCGAGTTCTGGAGTCGATTTTTTCTGCAAGCGAGCTTTGACAACCCGTTCTAAAATATTCAGCCAAGTACCGGAAGCGCGGAAAAACAGCAGAAAAATTCTCTGGTATTCGCTCGACTTGGGAGCGACTGTGCGCCACTTATCGAGTACGGTTTGAATTTCCGACCACTGTTCATCATTCAGATCGTACTCAGTTTTCGGGACAGCATCTCGATCGAAAATCACATCCTCAACCGCATCGCGGCGGTTGCGAAGGATGCGGCGGTGCAGGCGGTAAGTATCGCTAACGTGAGTGCGAATAGCCCGCACAAGCCGAGCCTGTTCTGCGGTTTCTTTAGTTTTCAAACAACTTTCTAACTCTGTTGCTAATCCGATTAAATAATCATCTTTGGCAAAAATAGTGCGAAGTTGAGCGAGTTTTGCTTGCAAAACAGCAGGCTTGGCATTTTCTCGGAAATCCAGCAAAGCGCGACCGATTTCTTGACGGTTTTGCACCTGTTCTTTGAAGCTTTCCAGGTCATCAAGACGGTAAGTTGTGGGCTCTAGCAAGTGCAGCATCGTTAGAAAATCTTGCTCGCGACCGAGAACTGGCGTTGCAGATAATAACAATACATTTTTGCTTTTGTGAGCTAGTTTCTGACAGAGTTCAAAGGCTTGCTGCTGAGCGCGATCGCTCGAATGTGCCATTGCAGCCATATCATGCGCTTCATCAACAATCAGAAAATCCAGGTTGGCGTTGCGGCTAATTTGATTGATTTCGCTAACAGCAACAAGCTGCACTCGATCAGCAAAATGAGACAAATAGAATTTATTTTCTAACTCTTGGCGCCACTGTTCGAGCAGGTATTTGGGAACAATTACCACAGCGCGTCCTTGAGGTTCATCTAGCAGAAATTGGCGGAAAATTGTGCCAGCTTCTACTGTTTTTCCCAGTCCTGGTTCATCGGCTAATAAATAGCGCACGATTGGGTCTTCTAGGACGCGTCGGACGACTTCTACTTGGTGCGGATAGAGGTCTATGTTAGCAGAAATTAAACCTGTCATGCCGCGGCTGACAGCCCGCTGTTCGATCGCAGATTGAACGAATGCCAAGCGGCGATCGTGAAAATAGGGCGTTTCTTGGCCTTTGACTGCTAAAATGTCGATCGGATCGGCGATCGGGATATTGCAGCGAACATAAAGTTCGGTTTCAACAGCTTGCAAACTTTGGCTGTCGGGGAGGTCAATTTCGTATTCTAATTTATCTTCATCCCAGTCATAAACTCGACCGATAATCCATCTTTCCTGAGTGGTACTCCAGAGGTAGCAGCGGGTTTGGCGCTGAAGTCTGGCTTCTTGCAGCAAACCCAAAGGCACAGTTTTGCGGATGCGGTTTTTAACTGAGCAAAAATATTCAACTTCAGCATCCGTACGCGATACCTCGACAACTTTTCCGACTCCCAAATCGTTTCTGGGCGATCGAACTAACGAACCTACATCAATCATAATTACAACCTGACAATACTTACTAGAATACAGTAAATCTTTTCCAGTTAAAAATTTTAGCAAAATGCGATTTTTGCCTGCGTCACTTTTCTAGTCAAGTGACAGTCAATCTAGTATTCTGAAAACAATAATTTTAGCATGGTAAATAACATTTTGGTAATTGAATAAATATGCTAGCAGCGAATAAGAATAAGTAATTACGAGGCAGGAAAAATAACCCCTGCATTACCGGATTCCCATTTCGGGTATTTCTGCATAACACTGGTATAAATTTCCGATTCTGTAAACCCTGCTAACCAAGCTTGTAGCGGAGGCCAAGGCTGTTCCTTAAACCAAGCTTGGTCGGTATGAGCGAATTGACGAACAAAAGGTGCGATCGCCATATCAGCCAATGCTACATTGTTACCAAATAAATATTTAGTGGCGCTTAACTGTGCATTGAGTTTGTCCAGGAATAAAGAACCTTCATAACGATGTACTTGGGCATCAACACCGGGATAACGATCGGGGTACTTATAACGGTCAAGATGATATTTAAATCTATCATCAAATAGAGCGATTAGTTCCAGCATTTCTGTAACCGAACCTTGCTGTGGCATCAACCATTTTTCAGGATCGTGTTGTCTCAATGCCCACAACATGATATCGATACTTTGATCGAGTACCCGCCCGTCAACATCAATTAATATTGGTACTGTACCTTTGGCAGATACCTCCAACATCTCTTGTGGTTTGTCTCGCAAAACAACTTCCCGCAACTCACACACCCGATTGCTAACCATTAAGGCCAAGCGCGCGCGCATAGCATAGGGACAGCGGCGAAAGGAATACAAAATCGGGTATTTTGCTGACATATTATCTCAATTCCGGTTGCACCGGAATTATTGTTGACTGTTGACTGTTGACTGTTGACGGGCGGGTCGAAAAACTGAATAGTAGAGTGTTAACTGTTGACTCGATTTTATGATTCCGATGCAACAGAAAACGATATAATTAGTCGATCGCACGATCGGGCTTTTCGGGTCAGAAACCCCGTTTCTTCGTAGATTTCTTGTCGCTAAACAAGATTTTTCCTAGAAACGGGGTTTCTTTAAACTTAGTGAATAATAATATTACTCGATCGCACCATCTACTTTTTCCTTCGCATCGTAGCGTGCGCCTATATGTACTTGGTTGCGACGCTTAGCAAGCTCAATCTGACGTTGACGTTCAGATAAGGCTTGTTTTTTGGTTTCAGTTTTGGAGTCATGACAATGAGGACAACTCACACCCAGTACAAATAATTCAGAAGCCTTATCTTCCTGACTAATCGGGTGACGACAACCGCGACAAAGTTCATAGTTTCCCGGCTTTAACCCCTGACCAACAGAAACCCGTTCATCAAAGACAAAACATTCACCTTCCCAACGACTTTCTGCTTCCGGCACCGTTTCCAAATATTTTAAAATTCCGCCTTCGAGATGATAGACTTCCTCAAAACCTTGAGTACGCAAAAAAGCAGTAGATTTCTCGCAGCGAATACCACCCGTGCAAAACATTGCCACCTTGGGTTTATTGCGTAAAGCAGTTTCCTGCAGCACCCATTCAGGTAATTCGGAAAAGCTTTTTGTTTTTGGATTAATAGCACCTTCAAAAGTACCCAGAGATACCTCGAAGTCGTTACGCACATCAACCACAACAACATCCGGATCGTCAAGCAGCTTATTCCACTCCTCCGGCTTAACATATTTGCCAGCCATGAGGCGGGGATTAATGTCCGGTACTCCCATCGTGACGATTTCGCGCTTCAAGCGTATTTTCAGGCGGTAAAAAGGTGCTTTTTCCGAGAAAGATTCCTTGTGCACGAGATCCGCAAAACGCGGGTCACTACGCAAGAATGCCAGCACTGCGTGTACGCCCTCGGACGAGCCGGCAATCGTGCCATTGATGCCTTCTTGGGCCAGCAAGATAGTGCCTTTGACGTTGTTGTTGTTGCAACAATCGAGTAGCGGTGCTCTCAGCTCAGCAAAATCGGGTAGTTCAACGAACTTATATAAAGCAGCGGTTAAGAAAGAAGCCATATATCGACTGGATAAGACTAATTAGAATTTTGAAAATTAATTTAAAGCGGACGGTGGGACTCGAACCCAGGACGTTCAGCTTTAGCAGTAAGTATCAGTCAGGCAACCGCCTGCTGGCAGAGGATTGTAGGCTCAAAGCTGAATTTTGTCTCCCAATTGTCTCCAAATTGTCTCCAAAGTGCTAGCCTTGTCCTGTTGCTTTTTGCATTTTACCATGACCGATACGTCTAGTAGAGCCAAGAAAGGATCGGTAGTTGTCCAGACTCGCAGTGGCAGGTTGCGCTTGCAGTTGCCCAGGCAGATTTACGGGGGCGATCGCAAGTACCTGTACCTAAACCTACCTGACACCCCTGAAAACTGGGAATTGGCACAAGTTAAAGCCCAACTGATTGAATCCGACATCAAGTTCGAGCGTTTTGACCCTACCCTCAAAAAGTACAAACCGCAAACTCACTTGACTGTCATTGAGACTATCAAACCAAAACCTGAACAGACTCTAACTCTGTTGTTTGAGAGATATTTGGAATTCAAAAAACCTGTTGTCAAGCCAACAACTTTTCACTATTTAGTGACGAGCATTCAAGCTTACGTTGACCGCTGTCCCTACCAAGCTTTGTCTGAGGATAATGCGTTGCAAATGCGCGCGTGGCTGCTTGAAGACACGACTAACAGCATGACCAAGCGAATATTGACTTATGTAAATGCAGCGGTTGAATGGGGGATTAAATTTAAAATTCTCAGCGGGTTCACCGTCTCTCCGTTTCAGGGAATGGCTGCGGATTTACCAAAACACAACTGGCAAAGTGACCCCGAACCGAACGCTTTTAGCACGGAAGAAAAGGCATTGGTATTAGAAGCCTTCAAGAACCACAGGGGAAATTGGAACGGTAGGGGTTATTCAGGGCAAAAGCTTTGCTTCTATTACCCTTTGGTGCAATTTTGGTTTATGACTGGATGCCGTCCCTCTGAGGGTGTTGGCTTGAGGTGGCGCGATATTGCCACTGACTTTTCTCACATTGTGTTTAACGGCAGTGTACAGCATCCGGGCGGGATGGAAACTAGGGTTGATGGTAGTAAAAATAACAAGCGCCGCAAATTTCCTTGTAATCAGGAATTGAGCGAGTTTTTAAGAAAGCTTCAGCCGGAAAACTTGACGGACAAAAACAGTCTGGTTTTTCCCTCACCCAAGAAGGGCGGGGCGATTAATTATAGTAATTTCACTATACGAACGTGGCATAAGTTGGTTGACCCAATTACTCAGAAAACTCGCGAGTTTGAAGAAGACCGCAAAACCACCACCCCTTATTCTTGTCGGGATACTTTTATTAGCGAGCAGGTTGGTAAAGGCGTACCGAGTGCAGTTGTGGCTAAGTGGTGTGATACGTCGGAGAAAGTGATTAATTCTGTGTATTTGGATGGCAAGATTTTGGAGCATTTACGCCCGCTTTGATGCTGTTAATATGTTGATTATAGGGTCATTTGAGGAAGATTTAGCTAGCTCGAAGGCGGAGAAAGACCCAGACAAAAGCCCGACACCTAAGCCACCAGCCGAAAAATTTTATCAAAGGTTGGATCTGTTGCGCTCAAGCATAAAAAGTCGAGGGCGGAATTGGCGGATGTAGCACTCCTAAATGATTTGCTTGCGCCATACGCGAGAAAGATGCTTGCACTACAAGGATTCTGATCTCGATTAATTTTGCGACTGATTTAGGACTGCTATATAGTGGCGGTGCTCGACGTACTCGCATAGCTAGGCGATCGACCCGATCTGTATTTGGAGACAGTCAAAATTGTCTCCAAATTGTCTCCACGTAGCTATCCAAAACCCGATGTTTATCTCCAAAAACATCCTGTGCAACCACAGATACCAAGCCCTAGAAACGCCAAAACTCTTGATTTCTCAAGAGTTTTAAAGACTGTTCGCCCAAGCGGACGGTGGGACTCGAACCCACGACGTTCAGCATGGGAAGCTGACATTCTACCACTGAATTACGCCCGCGCTTAGGGTTTTTTACTTGCTTTCACCTTCTTTCACTGTGGAGGCGGAGCGGTAAAAAACGACTAGAAAAACATTGTACAACTATTTTCTGATTTTGAGTATACCATTTTGACAATCAATTTTGGCCGATCGCCGATCGCACAGCCGAGCCATGATACTGCGGCAGACGAACCCATTGTCATCGCGGCCAAAAGCTGCCACTAAATCAGCAATCGCCTCGGTTCCGAACCTTGACAAAGAGTTAGCGGCTTCGGATCGCACATTCCGATCGCGCGATCGAACTGCATCATTTTTAACAGCGCAGCCATTGAGTCCGCAGTTGGACTGTGCCGCCATCCCATCGCCACGAACGATCGCACCATAAACTCGCGATCGTCCACTTTCCTCAGCAACATCGGTAGCGCCACCGCAGAATCGCCCTTTCTCACAGCCGTTACCCCCCGCAGCCTGTCTGGAGAATCAGAACTTTGCAGCGCTGCTGGGATTTCCCTAATTTCCCTAAGCCAATTAAAATATATTTTTGTTACTTTGATTGAAATTTTTAGCAAGGAGTGTGGGATTTTGGGAAGATTAACAAAAATTCCGTTATTAGATTGTGTCGGCCAATTAACAGCCTCAAACTGCAACACCAGAAGAAGTTCAGGAAGTATTTGGTGAATTTGAGCAATATTGGCAACGACCGATCGACGATAGCCGGGAAATGACTAAAAAGGTAAAAATGCCTCAACAATTCGTAATGAGACACTTAGAAAATCATCCAGAGATAGTTTACATCGACGGGGCGCTAGCGAATTTGCGAGGCCACAATCTGCCTAAAAACGAAATTAATTGCCGTTCTGTAGTGTGTTCTCTTTTTTTAAGTTTATCTACTTAATTGTACTGTTTTCTTTTCCCGCAGCTTCTCCCTAGCCCCACTGCTTGAGAATGGCGGACAAGATTCGGGTTTGAAGTTCCTTGATGAGTGGACGGATTTAGGAGATCTGGAGTCTGTGGTGGCCAACATTCATATAAGTGCTACGATGATCGCAGAATGTGATAAATTTACTCTTGCTCTACTTTCAACAGTACAATTAGTAGAATTTATGACGGCTTCAACCCTCACGATTGTCCCCCATTATCAAAGCAGTAGGACTCTCAATAATAATAATAATAATAATAATAATAATAGATTTTTAAAATCGCTCGCGCAGAATGCACCCGCTCAATATATCTCCAGGTAGATGCGCGATCCTTGATTTTATTATATAAGTATTAATATAATAAAAATAAAAATTTATCATCATAAAATTTATTCAAACAGCAAAATAGGCGGTAGAATAAATGATTAATAAAAATAATTTCAAAAAATGTAAACCTCAAGCTGATATGGATGCTGAAGGCAAGCAACAAAACAATCAAAACGAGTTATTTCCCGTTGTCGGAATAGGAGCCTCTGCGGGTGGATTGGAAGCCTTTACCGAATTACTCAGGCATTTGCCGATCGATACGGGCATGGCGTTTGTAATAATCCAGCATATGTTGCCGACTCAGGAAAGTGTGTTGAGTGAGATCCTGGCTCGATCGACCCAGATGCCCGTGCATGAGATAACAGATGGGATGCCCGTAGCACCGAATCAGGTCTACGTCATCCCCCCGAATGTCAGCATGACCATCGATCGAGGGTTGCTGAAGCTAACGCCTCGCGGCAGAGCACGCGGGATATTTATGTCCGTCGATATTTTTCTGGCTTCCCTCGCCGCAGAACGCGGGAACCAAGCCATCGCAGTCGTTTTGTCCGGGGGCGACGGCGATGGTGCCCAAGGATTAAAAGCGATTAAGGCAGCAGGCGGTATTACTTTTGCCCAATGTGAAGGATCGGCACAAGTCAGCAGTATGCCGAACACTGCGGTGGCTACGGGTCAGGTAGACTTTATATTGACACCGGAAAAAATTGCCCAGAAAATAGCAGAGATCGGCCATCATCCCTACATTGCCCAGGGGTCTGCTGCAGAATCAACCACCAGCGAAAATGCGATCGAAAGTAAAGATGCGATCGCCACCATCTACAGGTTGCTGCGCGCGGCTACAGGAGTTGACTTTACTCACTACAAACAAACCACCTTGAAACGGCGGATACAGCGACGGATGTTGCTGTACAAGCTGGAACGGATCGAGGATTATGCCGAATATCTCCTAAACACCCCCACAGAAGTAACGGCGCTTTATCACGATATCTTCATTCATGTCACCAGCTTTTTCCGCGACCCCGAAAGCTTTGAGGCCTTAACCAGCAATGTTTTTCCCGAAATCGTTAAAAATAAATCGTCGAAAACACCGATCCGAATTTGGGTGGCCGGCTGTTCAACCGGTGAAGAAGCTTACTCGATCGCCATCTGCTTGTTAGAGTTTTTAGCAGATCGAGGTACGGATCTGCCGATTCAGCTTTATGCAACCGACATCAGCGAAAATGCGATCGCCCATGCGCGCCGCGGCTTTTATACGTCAGCCCAAGTCGCGGATATTTCATCCCAACGCCTGCATCGGTTCTTTGTGCAAGTCGAGGGCGGATACCAAATCGCTCACTCGGTGCGCGAACTCTGCGTTTTTGCTAAACAAAACCTGATCGGCGATCCGCCGTTTTCCCGGATGGATTTGATCTCCTGTCGGAACGTGCTGATCTATCTGGGCCCGCCGTTGCAGAAAAAGGTGCTGCCAATTTTCCACTATGGGCTTCGACCCGCGGGCTTTTTGCTGTTAGGCACTTCGGAAACGGTTGGTGAGTTTTCAGAATTGTTTGCGGTATTAGACAAAAAGAGCAAAATTTATACTAAAAAACTGCTGTCGCATTGGCTAAGCATGGATTTAACTGCTAGCAACTATCCTGCGACAGCCATCAACTTTCCACCGCAGCAGGCGGAAAGCTTAAACGAAATGGAAATCGAGAAACAGGCCGATCGCATTGTTTTGAATGACTATGCGCCTGTCGGCGTCGTAATTAACACAGCCAGGGAGATTCTGCAATTTCGAGGACAGACGAATCCCTACCTAGAACCGTCTCCCGGTAGGGCTAGCTTGAATTTGCTGAGAATGGCAAAAGAAGGATTGCGCGTCGAACTCCGCACTGCAATTGAACAGGCCTCCCAGCAGCAGTTGCCGATCGAACGTACCGGCTTGAAAATTAGAGAAAGCGAGATCGTCCGCCTCGTCAGAATTAATGTGATTCCATTCCCAACAGGCGCTGTAGCAAAAAACTATTTTTTAGTTTTGTTTCAAGATGAGGCGCCGATCCCTGCAATGCCTGCTGCTGCAAACGATGGTAGAGTCAACTTCCATGCTTTAGATGGTGAAAGTTTGGAGATTGCGAGGCTGCAAGAAGAACTCAAAAACACCAAAGACCACCTGCAATCGATCATCCAAGAACATCAAGCCGCTAACCAAGATTTGATAGCCGCCAACGAGGAGATTTTGTCGAACAACGAAGAGTTGCAAAGTACAAATGAGGAACTCGAAACCGCAAAAGAAGAGATTCAGGCAACCAATGAAGAACTAAACACGATTAATGACGAATGGCAGCGGCGCAATATTGAATCAACTCGGGTGACTAACGATTTACAGAATCTGCTCAGCACCATCAATATTCCGATCCTGATGGTGGGAGGCGACCTGCGAATCCGCCGGTTTACTCCCGCAATCGAAAGCATCTTCAACTTGATTTCTAGCGATGTCGGGCGCTGTGTGAGCGACATCACTCACAAGTTGATAGTGCCGGAGTTAGAGCCAATGATTGTAGACGTGATCCGTACCCTCCATTGGAAAGTTCAGGAGGTTCAAGATCGAGAGGGTCGTTGGTTCGATCTGCATATTCGACCGTATCGGACGATCGACCACAAGATTGATGGGGCTGTGGTGATGTTGGTGGATATCCACGATCTCAAAGTCAGCGCCCAGCAGTTGATGGAAGCGAAAAATTACGCCGAAACGATCGTGGAAACCGTGCGGGAACCGTTGCTAGTGCTGGATCTAAACCTGCAGGCGATCACCGCCAACCGTTCTTTCTACGAGACGTTTCAGGTGCAGCCGAGCCACACTGAGCAGCACTCATTGTTCGATCTCGGTAATGGACAGTGGAATATTCCCAAGTTGCGATCGCTCCTAAAAGAAATTCTGGCCGGAAAGACCGAGTTTCACGATTTTGAGGTCGAGCATGACTTTGAGCATATCGGGCATAAAATAATGCAGCTCAATGGCCGCAAAATGCCTCCGATGGGTGATACACAGATGATTCTGTTGGCGATCGAGGATATCACCGAGCAAAAACAGTTGGAGACAGAACGCAACCTCCGGATTCAAGAACAATTGGCTCGTGCGGCTGCTGAGGACGCCAACCGCATCAAAGATGAGTTTTTGTCCGTCCTCTCTCACGAACTGCGGACGCCGCTCAATGCGATCATTGGCTGGACACAGTTGCTGCGCCTGAAAAAATTTGACCAGCCTAAAACCGAGGAGGCGCTAAAAACGATCGAGCGCGCCGCCAAAGCACAAAACCAGCTCATCGATGACATCTTAGACGTTTCGCGGATTACCACAGGCCAGTTTCACCTCAACGCTTCTGAAATTGAGCTGAATCCACTGGTTAAAAATGCCATGGAAGTGGTTCGTTTGGCAGCAGAAGCCAAAAATCTTCAAATGGAATCCAAGCTAACTTCTTTAACACTAAACGTATTGGGCGATCCAAGCCGTTTACAACAGGTAGTGTGGAATCTACTTTCAAACGCGATTAAATTCACCCCAGCCGGAGGAAAAATTGAAATCGCATTAGACTACATTGATGGCATGGCTCAAATCCAAGTTAGCGATACTGGTAAGGGCATTCACCCTAATTTTCTCCCCTATGTGTTCGATCGCTTCCGTCAGGCGGATAGCAGTTTCTCTCGCAGAGAGTCTGGATTGGGGCTAGGACTCTCGATCGTCCGTCATTTAGTAGAACTCCACGGCGGTACTGTTAATGCAGAAAGTTCAGGTGAGGGACAAGGGGCAACGTTTACCGTGAGGTTGCCGATACGAACAGATATCCCATGATTGTTGACTGGTGACTGTTGACTGTTGACTGTTGACTGTTGACTGTTGACTGTTGACTGTTGATTGTGATATCAATTCCGGTAGCATCGGAATAGTAAAATCCAGTCATACCAATTTAATGTGAAGTTGCATATATTTCGCTCCCCCTAAATCCCCCTTAATAAGGGGGACTTTGACCAAGCTCTTGTCCCCCCCTTATTAAGGGGGGTTAGGGGGGATCAGATTCTATGCAGCCTCATATAAAATTGGTATCAACAGTCAACAATTCCCGACGGTACAACCGGAATTGATCTAATCCATCTGCGTTATATCGTTTCCGGTTGCATCCGAATAATAAAATCGAGTCAACAGTTAACACTCAACCATTCAGTTTTTCGACCCGCCCCTCAACAGTCAACAGTCAACCAGAATTCCGGTGCAACCGGAATTGATATTAATCTGTGTTTATCTGCCTGTATCTGCGGTGAAAAAAAGAGAATGTATTAACCACAAATGAGAAGGGATTGACGCTGATTCACGCAGAGATCGAGAATAGAGATAGGAATAATTCCGATGCTAACAGATGCGATATGAGTCAAAAAAATGAAAATTGCGCCCTATATTTGTTGGCAGCTTGATTCGACTTTATCAGGACAATGAAGAGCGGATTTGATATCATTCCGGCGCAACCGCAATTGATATTATTTGTAATCTTATCTCCCGATCGGATATCGTTTCCGCTTGCATCACAATAATAAAATCGAGTCAACAGTCAACAGTCAACAGTCAACAGTCAACCCTCAACACTCAACAGTCAACAGTCAACAATGATTCCGCTGGAACCGGAATCGATATAACTATTTACCAACCTGAACCTGAGCGCCATCCTTAAGAAAACCAGCGCCAGTAACAACCACGCGATCGCCCGCCTTCAAACCCTTTTTAATCTGTACCTTAGCAGCAGTCAAATCGCCCACCGCACCCCCGGAAATTTCCCCGAGTTCCACCGGTTGAGCCTGCACCTTGTCCTGGCCCACAAGTTTGTAAACAATAGAACTGCCGTCAGGTTGCGGCACAATAGCTTTAGCGGGCACTTTCAAACCTTGAGCCGTTGCCGTCGAAATGGATGCGCGCAAAAACATTCCCGATCGCAAAAACTCGCTTGCCGGCAAATCAATCTTCACCGTAGCTTGCCGATTTTGCGGGTCAACTAGCGGCGAAATATCTCGCACAGTTCCTGACAACTTAATCCGCTTGTCAGAATCCGAAGTAATTTGCACTGCTGTTCCCGGCCGCACTCGCGAAACTTGAGTTTCCGGCACTTTCAATTGCAGTTCCAGCTTGTTGCCGCGAATAATCGAAAAGAGTTTTTGACTTCCCGAAGAAACATCGCCAACTCGACCAATTCTTTCAGCCACAGTGCCGCTATCCGGCGCTCGAACAATTGTTTGTTCTAGTTGAGTTTGTAACTGTTTGACTTGGGCATCATTGCTGCGGACACTTGCTGCGTTATTTCCGACATTTGCTCTGGCACTGCTGACACTCGCTCCGGCCGTATTCACTTTTGCACGAGCGCTGGCGAGGGCTGCTCTAGCGGTACTGATATTAGCTTCAGCAGTAGCTACTTTAGCAATAGCCGATCGCACTTCTTCCGCTGCTTTATTCTGTTCTTCCAAAGCTGTATTCAAGTCAGCTTTAGCTTTGTTCAAGTCTTGAACAGCAGTCTGCCGCTCTGTCTTGCGTCTTTCTAAATCTTGCTGACTAATTACTCCCTGAGAAGCCAAACCTTGGGTGCGATTTACTTCTCTTTGAGCTTGATCTAATTTAGCCTGAGCGGAGGCAATGCCTGCTTTAGCTTGAGTGACACCCGCTTTAGCTTGTTCCACACCGGCTCTTGCCTGCCCGACGCCTGTTTTGGCTTGCGCTGCGTCAGCGATGGCTTTTTCAACGCCAGCTTGGGCTTGAGCGACGCCGGCTTGGGCTTCTTGTTGGGCTGACTGAGCTTGCTGTACCTGAGCTTCGGCTTGTTCTACCGTAGAATTGGCCGATTGTACTCCCGCCAGCGCTTCGGCAATTTGCGATCGTAGTACCGAATCGTCCAAAACCGCCATCGTCTGACCTTTTTCTACCGCCTCTCCTTCATTCACCAACACCTGCTTGATTTGCAAACCGTTGGCCTGTGGCAGCACCGGCAGCAAGTCATAGGCTGCCACGGTGCCTATCGCTTCTAAAGTTTCACCCACCTGGGCAGATTCCACAGGCGCCACTGTCACCGTCGGAGCCGCCGCCTGCTGGTTTACCGATGGAATTGGAGCGGCAGGACGCGAACTCTGATTGCCCCCTGTGAAGTGTACTGCTAGCAGCGTTGCAGCTACGCCAACCCCTGCGCCCGCCAACAAGGCCGGCCACCTGATTTCTTTGCGGGGCCCAACTTCAGTTGCTTCTGGTTCCCAAACTTGTTCCTGCTCGATTTCTGGAACTTCCAGCGCAACTTCTCGTTCATCTTCCTCAGCGGAGAATTGCCAGCGAGAGTTGTCTGAGACTTCACTTTCAGCTACATCCACTGCTGAGATCCTGTCGCGCCCGCTCTCTACGGGGGAAAGGGGTTGCTTTTCTTCGGCTTCTGAAAAAACTTTATTAGTCACGGTAGTTCCTCTCGCCAGTATGAGCCTTTCCTTTTTTTTTTATATTGTAAAGAAAGATTACGATATTATTTAGTTCATTTTAGCCGAGGGTATCTGGAGTAGCGCTTCCTCCTTTTGGGTGAGTATGGCGCCGTTTCACCCTACAATGGCGATTTTGATTAACTGTCGATCGAAGTTTGTTCGATCGAGATTTAATTTTATCTGCCTCTGGGCCATACTGAATATTAGCGTGATTCGCGATCGTGGGGGCGATCGGGCTGGCATTGTCTCTCCCCAAGTGGCTTGGCCGTCACCTATCTATCAATGCTCACAAAAGTCAGTCTAATCTTGAACTGATTATTCCTAATCTATACTGTCATGTGTTTACTGTATAATACGGCACATCTGCTGAAAAAGTTGTGCCACTTTATTTAAAAAAAATCACAATGAATAGTCTCTTTTCTCCCCTCCAACAGTTTCTAATTACTTGGCTGCTAGTGCTAGTGACGGGATGGTTTACCCTAACTGCTGTCAGTTATGTTGGGGAACTGGTCAGCATTTTAGTAACTGCGGGACTCGTTGCATTTTTATTAAATTATGCAGTAAAAAGACTGCAAGTATTTTTGCCCCGGGGAGTAGCTGCGGCGCTGGTTTATTTAACTGCGGGTGTGATAGTAGTAGTAATCGGTGTAACTATTGTGCCGCCGGTGTTCAGCCAAGCGAGGCAGTTGGGGGTGAGGTTCCCGGAATTGCTGGAGTCGGGGCGGCTGCAGCTAGCTGAATTTCAAGCTTGGAGTGCCGAGCGCAATTTACCGTTTGACGTGCAAATATTGGAGCAGCAACTGTCAGCTAGAGTCCAGGGAGAAGTCCAGGCGATCGCCGGTACGGGTTTAGGCTTAGTTGTCGGCACTTTTAACTGGTTTTTGGACTTAATTTTTATTGTGGTGATTTCCTTTTATATGCTCCTAGACGGGCAAAGAGTGTGGCAGGGTTTGACCAGCATTTTTTCCCCAGACATTCGCTATGTTTTAACAGAGACTTTGGAGCGCAACCTCCAGCGATTTGTATCGGGACAGTTATTGCTGGGACTATTTATGGCCATCTCGCTAACTATGGCTTTTTGGTGGCTGCAAGTTCCGTTTTTTCTGTTGTTTGCCGTGTTTATAGGATTGACGGAAATAATTCCGTTTATTGGAGCAACTTTGGGAATTGGCACTGTTAGTATAATTGTAGCGTTTATTGATTGGTGGCTGGCGCTGCAAGTGTTGGTAGTGGCGATCGGTCTTCAGCAAATCAAGGATAATTTAGTAGCTCCCCGAATCATGGGGAATCTCACCGGATTGAGTCCGGTAGTTATTTTCACAGCTTTGCTTTTAGGAGGTAGAGTGGGAGGATTGTTGGGAGTTATCCTGGCAATTCCGCTCACTGGGGTTGTAAAAAGTATAGTAGAAATTGTACTCAATCCCAAATTGCCGCCCCAAACAGGCTCGTTTTTCTACAATCCTTTTAGCGGCGAGGAATTGGGGAAAATACCAGACGATGAAACTAGAATAATCTTGGTCGGAGATGAACAAAAGTAGTCTAATTTTTGTAGTAAGTAATTCACTTATGAAAACTGTTATAAGTCAGAAATTAACTTTTGGCTGCTGAGTCCATTAATAACAGACTAAAGTTTCTACAAAGAACTTTAGTCTTTATTACTAACCCACTTAAAATCTCAAACCTAAAAACTTATGAACTGGTGGCAAAATCTTAGAAACAATCCTCTAGCTCGGTTGGGAGCAGTGCTACTGTTAATTTTTTATACAGTCGCGCTTTTGGCGGAATTTGTGGCACCTTACGACCCCTACGACTCTCAATTAAACGGTTCATTGCTGCCACCGACTCAGATTTATTTAAGCACCCAAGACGGGCGCTTTATCGGGCCCCACGTTTATCCGACTACTCAGGGCCCGGTGGATGCGAATACGGGCGCTCGTGAGATAATTGTAGACTGGCAAAAACCCTCTGTTCTCGGTTTGTTTGTCAAAGGTTCCCCCTATAAATTTTTAGGATTTTTGCCTTTTGACAGGCACCTGTTTGGCACTACAGGAGAAGGCCAAATTAATCTTTTAGGCACGGATGAGCAAGCTCGCGATCAATTCAGTCGCTTAGTACACGGCAGCAGAATTAGCCTCAGCATCGGTTTAGTAGGAATAGCCATTTCTTTTCCCTTGGGATTGTTTATCGGAGGCATATCTGGTTATTTCGGCAGTTGGATTGACAGTATTTTAATGCGTTTCGCCGAAGTATTGATGACGATTCCCGGTCTTTATTTATTAGTAGCGCTAGCAGCAGTATTGCCACCGGGGTTGACAAGTGCTCAGCGATTTATATTGATTGTGCTGATTACTTCATTTATCAGTTGGGCGAGTTTAGCGCGGGTGATTCGCGGTCAGGTACTGTCAATTAAACAGCTAGAATTCGTGCAAGCGGCGCGGGCAATGGGCGCCAATCCAATTTATATTATTGTCCGCCACGTTTTGCCACAAACTGCTACCTATGTAATTATTTCTGCTACTTTGTCTGTTCCGGGTTTTATTGTGGCGGAGTCGGTTTTGAGTTTAATTGGCTTGGGAATTCAACAGCCCGATCCTTCTTGGGGAAATTTACTATCCCTGTCTACTAATGCTTCGATTTTAGTGTTGCAGCCTTGGTTGGTTTGGCCTCCGGCGATACTGATTATTTTGACTGTTTTGGCGTTTAATTTATTGGGGGATGGATTGCGGGATGCTCTCGATCCGAGAAGCATTCAGAGGTAATTGGGAGTTAGTAATTTCTAGTTCCCAGGCCGAGCTGGTGTAACAGTTACGCTCCGTAATTTTGCAGATTAACCGGCAAGCGAATGGTGAAAGTAGAACCAACACCCTCCTGACTTTTTACTGAAATATTGCCACCCATCATTAGGCAAAAACGCTGGCTAATTGCTAGTCCCAAGCCGGTGCCGCCGTACTTGCGGGTGGTGGAAGCGTCTGCTTGGGTAAACGGTTGGAAAATTTGCTGCAACTGGTCGGGAGTCATCCCAATTCCTGTATCTGTACAATTAACAACTAAAAATTCTTTACTAGCAATTGAATATTGAGAACTTGCCGCAGGTTCAGAAGTGTTTTCTTGTTTTGCTTCGCTGCTGTCGCCCGCAATTTTTTCTCGGCTGGCTGTGAGGGTAATTGTACCGTTTTGAGTGAATTTGGCGGCATTGCTCAGCAAATTTAATAAAATCTGCTGCACTTTCGTAATGTCACCGTGCATAGTGCCGATATTCGTAATTTGGTGCAGGTTTAGAGTGTTGCCGTTTTTCTCAATTAGCGGCGCGGCGGTGGAGGCGACATCTTCAATCAAGGCGGCGATGTCGAAGGTTTCTAAGTAAAGATCCATGCGACCGGCTTCGATTTTAGAAATGTCGAGAATGTCGTTAATTAGCGATAGCAAGTGTCTGCCGGAAGTGCGAATTTTGTCTAAATCTGGGGTGAGTTCATCGTAACCCAATTCTGCAGTTTCTTCTTGGAGCATTTCGCTGTAGCCGATGATCGCATTCAGAGGTGTTCGCAGTTCGTGGCTCATGTTTGCTAAAAATGCGCTTTTTGCGGTGGAAGCGGCTTCGGCTGCTTCTAGGGCGAGTTGCAAGGCGGATTCAAAGACTTTGCGATCGCTAATATCCTCGACGCTGCCTTCATAGTAGAGTACCTCGCCGTCCGCGTCGCACACTGCACGCGCGCTTTCGGAAATCCAAATTACACTGCCGTCAACGCGGTAAACTTCTGACTCAAACCCCGAAATTTCTCCGAATTCTTCCATCACCCGCATAAACTTGTCGCCCTGTTGAGGATTGACGTAAGCTTGCTGTCTGATGTTTGTGAGATTTGATGTTAATTCTTCGGGACTGGCGTAGCCGTAGATGCGCGCTAAAGCTGGATTTACGCTCAAGAAGTGGCCTTCGGGGGTTCTTTGAAAAATCCCTTCCACGGCATTTTCAAAGATGCTGCGATATTTTTGTTCTGCTTGACGCAAAGCGATTTGTGTACGATCGCGCTCACTGGCTTCGATCGCCAATGATACCAAATCTGCCAGGGAAGCAGCAAAATTTTGTTCTTCTAATGTCCAGTTGCGAGTAGTTCCCACTTGTTCGATACAGATGACTCCCACTGTTTGTCCGCCGAGGCGCACTGGCGCGTCTAAGGTAGAAGTAGTGCCAGCTTGTGAAAAGTAAGATTCGGCAAATTCTCTAGTTCTAATATCTGAGAGAGCGTCCTCGGCTGCGATCGTCCGGTGTTCTTCCAAAGCTTTAAAATAAGCTGGATAGTCTGCTGCTGCGAGTTCATTACCTTGGGAATGCTGGTGCTTGCTGCGGCTAAATTGGTCGAGACATTGCAGTTTCGAGCGACTCTCATCATACAGCCACGCGCCAGCTTTTTCTGTCTGTAAGGTATGAGCCGCCGCTTCGGTGATTTCCCTCAAAGCTACTTGCAAATCGCCTCGATACAGCGCTTTATTTCTTGCCAATTCTACCAAAACCGTATTGTGTTTGAGCAATTGTTTTTGCCTTTGGCGTCGCGCCGATTCGCCTCGCTTCTGTTCGGTAATGTCGCGGGCTACCACAATGACGGATTCTTCTGAAAGCGGTGAAATGCTGGCGGCAAACCAAAGTTCGCGCTCCTCAATGGTTAAATCGTACTCGATGCTGACAGTTTGCTGAGTATCTAAAGCTGCGCGGATGTGGTTGAGAAAATTGTCGGCTGTAGCTTGCGGAAACACCTCTCTGACTGTTTTGCCAACTAATTCTTCGGCTGGTTTGTAGAGCAGAGAAAGATTTGTGGGCGCGATTTTTAAATAGCGACCGCTGGCGTCCACAACTATAATTAATTCGTTCATAGCTGCAAACAAAGCCCGCAATTCTGCTTCGGCCGCTTCGAGTTCGGCAGTCCGCTCTGCTACTCGCTGTTCTAAACTAGAGTTGGTTTGTTCTAGGGCAATAAAAGACGATCGCAATTGTCGGGCCATTTGATTGAAAGACTGAGCTAGAAGGCCGAGTTCTTTGACGCCTTGAACTTCGACTTCGCCGTTTAATTCTGCGGAGGTGAAGTCGGATGCTTCGGACATTTTTTTTAAAGCTTTGGAAGCTTCCAGCAATCGGGTAATCGGTTTGACAACCCAGCGAGAGGTGAAAATTCCGAGTGCGATCGCCAGTACGAAGGCAAAAAAGCACAATAAAATAGTTGTGCGAGTGTTGGCGTTAATTTGCTCCATAAAGTCTGCTTCCGGGATTGCGACTACAACCAGCCAATCGAGGCCACGACCGTCTTGCAGGGGAGCAACGGTAATGAATTGACGTTTGCCGTCTATCTCGAAGGTAAACTGTCCTTTGCTGTCAATGCGTTCAAAACTACCAAATCGTTTTTGCAAATATATGGAGGCCGATCGAATTAGCAAATTTTTGCTCTGTGTCGCCAACAGCCGTTTTTGTCCGTCTTTGTCGGTGACAAAGGGCAATTCGTCTGTGGAACTGGCGACTATTTGGCCGCTGCGTTCGATCGCGAAAATTTGTCCCGACGGGCTAATTTTGATACTTTTGAGAAAATCGCTGATTTGAGAAAGAGTCAGGTCAATTGCCAATACCCCCCGCAGGTTTCCTGTTTCATTGTAAATAGGCATCACCGGCGTAATCCCCAGAACTGGCGGGGCTGCGAAGACGTAGATGGGAGACCAAGTGGCTTTTCCTGACTTTTTGGCAGCTTTGTACCACGGTCTAGTACGGGGGTCATAGAACACGGTTTGGATTAGCTCAGTGCGATTTCCTTGGCTGTCCAGGCGATAAATTTGGCGGTTTGGAGCGGTTGATTCGTCTCTGATGTATACTAAGTCTTCTGCTTCTCGCCTGAGCAAGAGGAATTTGCCCTGTTCGTCGCCGTAGTAGATGGTTGTAGTTCGATCGCTCAGCTTGGTCTGGTTCCACAAATAGCGCTCTAAGTTGGGGAAGTCTTCCGGGTCTATGTTTCCAGAGGCGATCGCAGCACTATTCATTTGCAGGAATAAATGAGACACATCCCCAAAACTGCGGAAATTTTCTTTAGTCCTCGCTGCGACTTCCAAGCTTAACCTCGTAGCAAGGTCATTGACGGCTTTCTGGCCGTTGCGAAACGAAAGCCATCCAGTCACGCCGACTGCTACGGAGATTTGCACCACCAGCGGTATCAACAAGACTAGGCTCAGTGACATCTTGGGGGAGCTTTTCATCAGACAACTGTTCAGACTTTTCAATAACATCAATATTCTGACACCTACCGAGTTTGCCGATCGTTTGTCGTTTAAAAGATGCCCTAGATATAAGTTACAAAATTGTACAGCAATAGTGAAGTGCGGTAGCCGATCGCTCAAAACGGGGCTGAGGTTTCCACCGCTACTGTAAAAAATTGTAATATTAATCATGCCACTACTTGCCTGAATGTGGCGATCTCTCTGGGGACTCGCGGTCAAAAAGTCACACCAAGTTAGAACAAATGCAATTGTAGACCCGCGATCCAACCCTGGTTGTCATCAGTCATTCCCAATTATTCAATTCTTTAATCTAAAATTTAAAATCTCAAATCTAAAACTGTATCAGTTCCTCCGGCTGCAGATGCCCCACCTTACCCCTGCTTAATAAAAATTTGATTTTAATTTTTTCTACAGTGCCAGGACAAATGTAAATTCTGTGACAATCGAGTGTTAAAAAATTTGCTATTAATAAGATAAGCCGCCAAAATCCCGATCGAACAAAGAGGATAATTGAAGCATCTGCATTTCATCAACGCCAGCCAAGTAAAGCGTTTTTGGCTTTTTTGGACGATGGCTTACGCCCCGCTACGCTACGACATTTTGGCCAAATAATACTTCTGGAGGATGACATGAACTATACATTTGAAATCCTGGGCGTATCACCAACTTTAACATTTTTTAACCAGCAGCAGGAATTGCTGAAACAACAGGAGCCGTCGGGTGTAGAATACTTGGGAAACTGGAAGTGCACTCTCGATGCGTTTGTGGCATCCGTGGAGACAGTTTCTCCTTACCGGGGCTGGGATGTCGATCGAGTTGTAGACACCGTGATTAGTTTCTGGATGAACAACTCCGATAGCATCCAGTATTGGAGGCATAGGCTGGAGGATGCCGGCAGCGAAAACTTGTTAGTAGCCAGAGTAGGCGATATCAAGTCTTTGCAAGCCGCCTTTGAATCGCTGCTGGGCGAATAGGAAAATCGCCAATTGCGAAAAAGTCGATCGACTTTTTCGCAAAAATCAACTCAACTGTCTATTCGCAATT
Organism: Microcoleus sp. MON1_C5; assembly: GCF_036701875.1. Classification (NCBI taxonomy): domain Bacteria; kingdom Bacillati; phylum Cyanobacteriota; class Cyanophyceae; order Oscillatoriales; family Microcoleaceae; genus Microcoleus; species Microcoleus sp. MON1_C5. The sequence continues at coordinate 58,171 of NZ_JAUBRN010000005.1, forward strand.
CCCAATTCCCCTGATTCGCGGCACTGAAGTCGCAGATATAAAATATCTGTTTCTTCCAGCTTCTAGCTTCCATCTGCCTGATGTCTTCAACATCTGGCTAATGACTAATGACTTCGCAATTGGCAATTCCCAAATATTATGTCTCGTTCCAAAGCCCTGCAATCTTATATTTTTGTCCGCTTGCTCCTCGCACCGCTAATGTTGTGGACAATCACCACAGCAGTATTTTTGTTGCTGCGGGCCACTCCGGGCGACCCCATAGATGCCATTCTCGGCTCACGAGCTCCCGCAGGCGCCAAAGAAGCAATGCGAACTCAACTCGGCCTCGACGCACCCCTGTGGCAGCAATATCTCAAATACATGAAAGACTTGTTGAGCTTCGACTTGGGAACCTCCATCACCACTCGCGGACAAACCGTGTGGCAAATTATCGGCGACTATTTCCCCGCTACAGTGGAATTAGCAGTTTGTAGCATGGCCATAGCTTTAATTGTCGGCATCAGTATCGGTTCCCTAGCAGCATCTCGCCCCAACACTATTTTCGATGCTGTCGGTCGTTTGTTTGGCATTATCACTTACTCGCTGCCCGCTTTTTGGGCAGGCATGGTTTTGCAGTTGATTTTCGCAGTGCAGTTGGGATGGTTTCCCTTGGGAACTCGCTTTCCCGTCACATTCCCCGCCCCCGAAGGCTACACAGGACTATACACGATTGACAGTCTCCTGAGCGCTAACCCTGGTCAGTTTCTCACATCTTTGCATTATTTGGCACTTCCGAGTTTGACGCTGGGCATTCTTTTGAGCGGCATTTTCGAGCGCATTGTCAGGGTGAATCTCAAGCAAACTTTGCAAGCAGATTATGTCGAAGCAGCTAGAGCCAGAGGCATTCCCGAATTGCAGATTTTATGGGCTCACGCTCTGAAAAATGCGCTAATTCCCGTGATTACTGTCTTAGGATTGACTTTTGCTGCACTGTTGGGCGGTGCTATTTTAACAGAGGTTACTTTTTCTTGGCCGGGGTTGGCAAATCGCCTTTACGAAGCGATTAGCTTGCGGGATTATCCAACTGTTCAAGGTATTGTGGTGTTTTTTGCGGCAATTGTCGTAATTGCCAGCATTGTAATTGATATTTTGAACGCTTACGTTGACCCGCGAATTCGGTACTAAAAATATTAAGGAAGAACGGCAACGGATGCGCGACTATGCCACTTTCGGCTTTTTCTACCTGTACTTTCTGCCTTCGCGAGATGTTGCAGCCAGCGGTGGCCCTGTAGAAGCAGTTGTCAAAAAGATCGATCGGCTTTTAGAGTGACGACACTTGGCAATTTATGGGCAATACTGGAGAAAATAAAATTATACATTTGAGGAAACGCTGATGAGATTATTGCGAACAATCGCCGCTCTATCGGCGGCCTTGACCCCACTGATGGCTGAAGCTGCCTTTAGCCGTCCCATGCCGGGAACAGCCGACTTTCCCAGAGCCTCAAACCCCCAAGTAAATGTGCCGGTTTGCTTCATCGAAACCCGAGGCGGCACAACTTTTGATTTAGTCAGCTTGTGCGGCAGCAATGCTGCTCCCCAAAACACTGCTCCGGTTGCGGGCAACCCCGCCAATGCTCCTGCAAATAACCCCAATGGAGGTGCTCCGCCTGCTCCCCCGAACCCCAACGCCATCACCGTAGATGGTGCCGGCACGCCGATAACTACTCCTGCAGGCACGGCAAATCCCAACAATCAGAATAATCAGAATCCGGGAACGGCCCCCAATACCAATCAGAATAATCAGAATCCGGGAACTGCGCCCGCAGGTACTCCCAATAATGCCAATCCGGGAAGTTCACCGAGTACCAATCCCAATAATCTCAATCCGGGAAGTTCGCCCTATACCACTCCGAATAATAATGCCAATCCGGGAACTTCGCCGAATACCACTCCGAATAATAATGCCAATCCGGGAACTTCGCCGAATACCAATCAGAATAATCTCAATCCGGGAAGTTCGCCCTATACCACTCCGAATAATAATGCCAATCCGGGAAGTTCGCCGAGTACCAGTCCCAATAATAGTGCGTCTCCCACGGGTGGAACTGCTGGCGACAGCAACGGCGATTTAGTTCCCACTCCCAATCTCAATCTTCCGAGAGTGCCGCCGAGTTCCTTTGGCCCCGGAGGTGTGGCACCGACTAGAGATGCGATTGATGGCCCCCGCCAGTAATAGGCGAAGTGCTAGAACTTTCATCACAGAAACCGGGTTTCTCTGAAACCGTCTCTTTTTTAGGGATTGTTCACCCGCGAGAAAGCCGGAATATTTATTTGCCTGCGTAATATTGATGTCAGGTGCGATCGGCATATTTTGTAGCAGAGTAGCCAAATAAAAGTTAAGCTAAGAACTTGTAGACGCTATCGGCCAAGCACTCTTTCAAAACTGGACAACCAGGTAGAAGCAGTGATAGATAGCCAGCTTTAATCCGTAACAGGATTAGTTATCAGCAAAGGTTAAATTTATTACCAGGCGGGTGCTCGCCAGCTCCAAGTTCTCAAGCTAAGCCATTAAACAGGCATATTTTTGTTAAGCCAGTGTGGTTTGGAAAGTACCGGCTGATAACATTAGCGAGACAAAATTAACCCGATTATTCCGAGGCTCTTCATGAGCAAAATATTTGTTTTAAATTGGAACAAAATTGCTCTAGACCCGATCGCACTTGAGGAGGACACCTAGTGTCAAACTTAGTTCAACGCTTAGAAATAACCGCTCATCCGCAACTAGAAAAATCCCTCGGCTATCGAGGAGATAGTCGCTGGGTAGCTTGGCGCTGGGAGCCCGACATCGACCAACTTATTTCCAGCGACGGCAAAACAGTCGGTACTGGCAATAATATGGCTTGGCTGGTGTTTTTGCAGCACGATTTAGTCGATCCTGCGCTACAAGAGTACAACCTCGGCGAGGGCGATCGCTACTGGCTGCTTTTAGACACCGAAACTAGAAATCTCTACGTCGGCGAAGGGAAAACTGTTCAAAGTTTGCTCGAACAGCCGGAAAGTTTAGGTTTATTGGCCTGTCTCGATGGCGGGAATGCCGATCGACAAACTGGTGAAAATTGGCAGCAAACCCTATCTCAACTAACAGCCAAACCAGTTGTTCGCAACCTGACAAATGCCCTTCCTTTCGGTATCGCGGCCGCTTTGATAGGTGCTTTAGGAATCGGAACCGGATTGTGGGTAGTGCCAACTGTGCAGCAGAAACTAGCCGAAAAAACAGCTTTTATTTCCCCAATTAGTTCTGGCGCCAACTGCGGGCTTGGCGGTTCCGACGATTTTTCAGGTTATATCGGTTCCTCAAGCGGAAACAAAGAACTTCATTTAATAGGCGTTTACGAAGCCAATGCGGATCACAAGAACCGAGATTTATCAAAAAGTGCGATCGAAGTCAAAGTAGAACGCCGAAACAAGCCAATAATTCTCGCGCTTTCAGCCTACGAACCGGTTAACTGGAATGTCACTGTAGAACCGGGCGCAGTTATCGAAAAAATCATCGTTAACGGATACCAAAACCAAACTGTTTCAGGAGTTTCGGGAATTCCAATTGAAGAGCACAGCTACGAAGAAACCGGAGACTATCTCGGCGACTTTATCTACAACTGGGGTGCTACCCCTGAAAGTAGCAATACTTCTTCCCTCGTGACTAAATTGGAACAGACAAACCGCACCAGTTTAACTTCTTTTCAAGGATGCTACAGAGGTAAGAACTTTAGTATTAATTGACAGCAGCGACAGAGGCCGATAAGTTATACGATTTTCGATTTTAGATAGGGAATAGCTGATTAGATATGGATTTGGAATTTGTTACAGTTCCATGCTTTTTTTTACTGGTGTTAAAACCTATCCCCCTAAAATCACAAAACCCGCGTCGGCGGGTTTTTTATTGAGAGTTAAACTTATTTGCACCTCTATGGTATGATACTCGGTGGCGCGATCGCCAATTCCCAATTCTAACAATACTAATATATTTGCTATGAAATACTGGTACGAAACGCTCGCAGTAGCACAGCGGATTTTAATTGAATTGGGGAGGCGGCGACGCAGCTTAGTATTGTGGAGTATTTTTCCAGTTTCTATCTTGCTAATTAACGGTTTAATTTTAAAAGAACGCGCTAATCTCAGCACAGCAAAAGCCTTTGAAGTTGCTGCACCTGCAAGCTTAGTAGGAGCAGCTTTATTTTTTAGCTGTCTCGGTGGTAGCGTAGCAACAGTAGTAGCAGAGCGAGAACAGCATACCCTCAAACGCTTGTTTATTTCCCCGCTGAGCGGCACTTCCTACTTTTTAGGAATTTTCCTGGCCCACAGTTGCATCGGCATCGGTCAGGTAATTTTAGTATACACGATCGCCTCTTGTTTAGGAGCACAATTTCAAGGCTCAATCCTGTTAGGATGTGCGATTATTCTGCTCAGTATTGTATCTTATGTAGGTGTAGGCTTTATTCTTGGCACCCAGTTTGCGAGGCGCACTGAAGATGTCAACTCCCTAGTAGCAGCTTTCGGCGTTCCTTTGTTGATTTTAGGAGGCGCGTTTTTGCCTACTTCGCTCTTTCCCCAAAGTCTGCTGGAACTCGCCCAGTACAATCCAATTTATCACATGAACGAAGCACTAATGGGCGTGTGGGCTGACGGCAAAGATTTGGCTGATATTGCAGAACACTTTTGGTATTTATTCATATTTTCTATTGCCATGATTGCAGGTGGATGGCTTTCTTACCGCAGGATGCTGAGAGTAGAAAGAAGACTTTAAAACTATCTCATTATGTCGGAATTATTCATCTATCTCTTCTCTGACTCAGCGCCCTCTGCGCTCTCTGCGGTTTAATCGTTTAGAAACAACCGTAAATATATAAAATAATACGGAGAATTAAAGCAGTGCTGCAAATAGAAAAGCTAAATAAGTCCTATGGCGAGCGTTCAGTGCTTAAAGATTTAACACTGCACATTCAATCTGGAGAAATTTACGGTTTGCTCGGGCCAAACGGGGCGGGTAAAACTACAACTATCAATATTTTATGTAATTTGCTAAATGCCGACAGCGGTCAAGTTTCTATTAATGGCGAACCGGTTTCCGAAGCTACTAAATTATTAATAGGTGTAGCGCCCCAAGAAAATTTGCTTTACAAAAGCCTTAGCTGCGAGGAAAACCTCAACTTTTTTGCTCAAATCTACGGCTTAGAGCGCAAGCAGCGGCGCTATCAAGTAAGACACTGTTTGAAAGCAGTAAATTTGACAGATAGAGCTACAAGCCCCGTGGAAACTTTGAGCGGAGGAATGCAGCGCCGTTTGAATATTGCGGTAGCATTGGTGCACCAACCTAAATTAGTAATTTTAGACGAACCGACAACGGGTTTAGATATTGAGGCCCGCTATGAAATTTGGGAGTTAATTCAGCGCTTGCAATCGGAAGGAGTTACAATTCTGCTGACAACTCATTTATTGGATGAAGCTGAGCGTCTGTGTCAGAAAATCGGTATTCTGAAAAATGGCAGTATTGTCGCTGAGGGCAGTTTGGAGGAGTTGCAAAAACTGATTCCGGCTCAAGAAATTATCGTGGTTAAAACCGACGAAGAAGCTGAAGTAATCGCCCGCGCTAAACAATACAGTTTCATCCCCCGCCGGTACGGTAGCGATTTAGCTTTTTGGCTGCCGGAACGTTTAGAATTAAAAGAGATTATTTTGCTGTTCGACGGGATTTCTATTGATTCAATTGCTCGGTATCCGGTGCGATTAGAACATATTTATGTCGAAGTCACCAAGCAAACTGTATCTTAATCCGCGTTCCTCCGCGTACATCCGCCACCATCTGCGGTTAAAGTTCCAAAGTAATTAACTGAGCAATTTCTTCAGTCTGAAAACCCAACGCCATCGGCTTTTGCACTCCCGGAATCACCTGCACATCATACAGTTCCGTGACAATTCCTTCAAAGCGCAACCAGTGAACGATCGCCCCAGTAGTCAAATCTATCGCCATCATACCACAGCGAGCCTCAGCATCCTTTGCTACCAATAACTCATCCAATTCTAAACCGCTAGCTGATTTTACCGTAGGTCAAGATTCGATCGCACTAAGCGGAGGTTTGAGTTTTGGTCAGTTGGAAATAACTCAAAATACTCAGGGAACTCTCATCAAAAATGTCTTGACAGGAGAGGAGTTAGGTGTGATGATTGGAGTGAGTGCCAATTCGATTACATCGGCTAATTTCCGGCGGATTTAGGAAAGAAACGAAAGACGGGGCGGGTTTATTTCTCCCTTGCCTAGCTTCAAATATTTTTGCTAAAACCCGCTCCTTGTATCTTGAAAGAGGTAGATTGTGATTTACCGTTGGGTGGGGGCGGGTTTACGAGATTATGGGTTTTAAGCAAATATTGTTGGTAAAACCCGCCCCTACAGCATCAAAAACTATACACAACCATGTTAGATCTCCGACTTCTTTAAGAAGTCGGGGATCTAGCCTTCACTGCCAACCTTTTTCTACACAGTCTTAACCCACTCGATCCAAGTTTCCATCGGGCGGAAACCCACTGATTTGTAAAGCTTTGTCGCCCCTGTCAAACTGTCAGCATCGACGCTGAGTTTAGCTGTGTTTGCACCCGCTGCTTTCAACTTATGCAAACCAGCTAATAGCATCGCTTTTCCTAAACCCATTTTCCGAAAATCGCGCCGCGTACCCAACAATTCAATCCAGCCGTCTTTTGTGGCGCTGCGGGCGTTTTTTTGGGGTTTGATTTGACAGTCGCAGAAAGCTGCAAATTTACGATCGCCCGAAACAGCAATCAAGTCTAATTCCGGCTGATAATTCGGATCTTGCATCCAATAACGCACGGTTTCCGCAGTTAAATCGTGGTGATTCCAGTGATCGATAAATGACTGGTTGAACATCTCTACCCAGGGTTGGATGTCTTGTTCTCCCGATACGTGTGTCAGTGCAAAATCTGCGGGGAATTCCGGCGCGGGAATCGGTTCGGCGAGGGATCGGGCCATTGTCCAAAAATAGCGATCGACCTCAAAGCCCTGTTTTTCTAACAGCCGCATCTCATCGGTTTGGTCCTCGCGGCTGTATGTACGCAATTTTGCAGGCAAATTCCGTTCTTTCGCGACTTCGCCCAGCCGCTTTTCGCCCCATTTAATGATATCTTTTTCCAAACCTGCGCCGCGCACGTTTGGATGCACGTAAAACCAGAGACAAGCGTCGATTTCCTCTGGCGAATCGGGCATATCTAGCAGTGCTAAACCGATTAGTTTGTAATTACCATCTTCCCACAATTGCACGTCGCGGGCTTTGTCGAGTTTGGGGGCATCAAGTATTAGCTTAAGTTCAGTTGCTGAGACTTCTTCGCCGAGTCTATCTACGGCTTCGCAAGCATCGATCAAATTTGCGATCGCGCACCAGTCAGTTTCGCCCTTGTAGGAGCGTGTTGTTAAGATATTCATAGAAAACTTGCAATCCGTAGTTTCGGACTGTTCCTCTTAAGTGGTATTGGCAAACAAGTACAGTGAATTTCTTGCAAAACTCCGAGTTTTTGATGATTAACCGCAGATGAACGCGGATAAACGCGGATGTAATGCAGATTTATTGTGGTGTCGATAAAACTCAGAAACCTGTTTATATCACCCAGGCTTTCAGGTTTTATCTAATTAGGCAATCATAAAAATTGTTTTGCCCTTTGGGGCTAATTTTGTAGGTGAGTTTATCGCTGGGTGTCGATGAGTCGCGCTCTCTTTCGTTACCAAGCTTGGTGCCTAAGTAACTCTTGTTTGAATAAAGTTTCTACAGCTAAGTAAAGAAGTTGTCACCCCCACTGGGTAGTTGATTTTTACTTTTGCTCTCTTTTACAATAAATCCTTTTTCAGGGATTTCTTGCTCCTCCTGTTAACTCGCCCGATCGGGTGAGGGGAGAATTTGAACTTATTTAAAAGTTCCCTATCTCAACTATAACCTGAGCTGTTTTTTTTTGCAAGTTTGAGGTGAGGAGAGTTTTGTTAGTATGGACTGGAGCAGGTTTTCGAGGGCAGAAGCATCGCAGTTTTAACCGACCGTAACAGTAGTTTTTATCAGTTTTTTACCGAATTTTAGGTGGGATTTATCCAAACGTTAAACTAACATTAAACTAGATTGCGGATTGGTAGAAGGTAAATATGCTTGACAACCTGGATTTAAACATTTCCCTAGATAAAGAAACCTACGATGCCAAGATAGAAGTTTTAATGCAACAGTTGCGATCGCTCCAACTGGCCTGCAGGGAAAAAAAATTGCCCGCAATTATCGTCCTCGAAGGTTGGGCCGCCGCCGGCAAGGGTGCTTTAGTCAAAAAAATGGTGGGGTATATGGACCCGCGGGGGTTTGCCGTCCACCCAATTTGGCCGCCGTCAGATGCAGAAATGGGCTATCCTTTCCTATGGCGGTTTTGGCAGAAACTCCCCGCCCGCGGCAAAATTGGTTTTTTCTACCACAGTTGGTACACTCATGTTTTAGAAGACCGATTGTTCGATCGAGTCTCCGAGGCAGAAGTACCGACAGCCATCCGGCAAATCAACGCCTTCGAGCGGCAGATGGTAGATGACGGCGCAGCAATTGCCAAATTTTGGATTCACCTCAGCAAAAAAGAGCTCAAGCACCGCCTCAAAAAACTAGAAGACGACACCTTACAAGCTTGGCGAGTGCGGCCCGAAGATTGGAAACAAGCCAAAAAATACGAAGAATACACAACTTTTGCCGAAGAAATGGTAGCCCAAACCGGCACGGGCCCGGTACCTTGGACGCTAGTAGAAGGCGATTGTCAGCGGTGGGCCAGAGTCAAAGTTTTAACGCAAATGGCAGCGACAATTACAGAAGCCTTAGACAGACTGCCGATGCAATCTGCACCCGTAAAATTGCCACCTCAAGAAAGCTTGCAACCCAGCGAACCCGACTTGCTGGCCCAAGTAGATTTAACTCAATCGCTGTCGCCCGACGAATACAAACAGCAACTTCGCGAACAACAAACCCGTTTTGGCAAACTGCAACAAAGCATCTACGAAGAGGAAATCCCCGTATTAGTGCTGTTTGAAGGTTGGGACGCCGCCGGTAAAGGAGGAGCAATCAAACGCTTGACGGACGTATTAGACCCCCGCAGTTACACCGTTAATGCCTTTGCGGCTCCGACAGACGAAGAAAAAGCACATCACTACCTCTGGCGGTTCTGGCGACGGCTGCCAACGGCTGGTAAAATCAGCATTTGCGATCGCAGTTGGTATGGTAGAGTGCTGGTCGAGCGAGTCGAAGGATTTGCCACCGAACCCGAATGGCGCCGAGCTTATCAGGAAATCAACGAATTTGAGGAGCAACTCACCAGTTTCGGTTGTGTCTTAGTTAAATTCTGGCTGCACATCAGTCCTGACGAGCAACTAAAGCGGTTTACAGAGCGGCAAAACAATCCCTTTAAACAATACAAACTCACCGAGGAAGATTGGCGAAATCGGGAAAAGTGGAATTATTATGAAGTGGCGGTGAATCAAATGATTCACCGCACCAGCACGCCGCTTGCTCCCTGGACGCTAATTGCGGCCGATAACAAGTATTATGCTCGTGTTAAAGTAATTCAAACGGTAACGCAGGCAATTCGGAATCAACTGAAGCGCCGATAAATTGGGATTGGTGAATGGGTAACAGGTAATGGGGACAAAAAGCAGGCAGCAGAAAGCAGAGTTGAATTGCCAATTTCACCTGCGGCGTGCTCGATTCATTACCAATTATCAATCAACCATTACCAGTTATCAATTACCAATTAACTGTCAGCAATCTGTGACTGGAAGTAGCGGGCTTCACCCTGCAGCCAATAGTTGATAGCTGACCGGAAGCGAGCATTAGGATAAATGCGATCGGGCTGCGTTATTGGCGAAAGTTAAAAACTCACCGATTCTCGTATTTCCTCCCGCAGCTAAATTCGCGCTCGTTTCCAAAACTTCTGTACTAATTTATGAAGACACAGAATATTGCAAGATGCCAGAACTGTTAGCTCGCATTCTATTTCTATTCCTCCTGTTCTCACTGCTCAAATCGTGGTGGGATCAATCAGGAGGCAAAGACAATCCATTATTAGATCGGCTGCGCGTTTTGCTGCTGATCAGCCTTTTGATCCTAGCTTTTTTTGCGCCAGACACCCCGGTCGGAGCAGCGATTTTCGGCTTAATAGCCTTCTTCTTTAAGCCGCTGGGTTTTTCAATCACGCTGCTGGTGATTGCATCCGCGCTGATCACGAACGGGGGCATCCGCAACCCGGCGCCGAGAATGATCTTGGCAGCCCTGCTAGTTTTGATCCTTTCGAGTATGCCAGTTGTCGCTTACTGGTTCGCCGAGCAAGCAGAACGGGACGCCGCCGCAGCCGTCCGCACAGTTTGCTGCGACGAAACCGCAGCGGCGATCGTCCTGCTGGGCAAAGGAACCACTCAGCCTCACATCCCCAACCGAGTAGCGATTCAACTGACAGATACAGGCAATCGCCTGCCCTATGCTGCCGTTTTGTACAGAAAACAACTCGCACCTATGGTCATCGTTACCGCTGGCCCGAGACGCGAGTTGGAGGGTTATGTTGGCGAAGCTAAGGATATCGAGACTTTGCTGGCAAACAACATGGGCGTGCCGCGCAGCAGTATTGTTCTAGACGATAACGGCAGCAACATACGCACCAGCGCTGAAGAAGTGAGAAAGATACTCGACAGCCGTGGCGCCGCGCGCAAAGTCATCCTGGTAACATCTGCGATTCAGATGCGGCGTGCTAGCCTCGCTTTTGCAAATATGGGAATCCAGGTGATTCCTAGAGCTACCGACTTCTACACTTTTCAACCCACCTCAGGAGGGAGTTCGAGACTGCGCTTAGACGCGGGAGATTTTTTGCCTAGTGCAGAAGCTTTGGTAACTACGACGCGAGTATTCGATGAATATTTCGGGTCTTTCTATTACTATTTGCGCGGCTGGCAGGCTCCCAGGGCCTAAAGTGGCAAGTTGCTGGTGTTTTTCTTAGGCAACAGCGACTGCTCCCCAGATTGGTTTAACATCTGATGAGAATGAGACCTTTGTGGGGAGCTGTTTTTTCTCATTTCGGCGGGGTTGCCGACGACCATGCTTGCCATTAATAAAAACAGCGCCCAAAAGAAAGCTGTCTCCGACGCAGGGGCTGCTTTTTTCGGTTGTTCTGGGGTTTTGACAGATTCGACGTTGACTTTGATATCTAGTTTGCCTTCAATTTCTTTGCCTTTGAGAACTCCGTCGCTGCATACACCCTTAAAAGTCATTGGAGCGGGCTTTGGTGCTTCTGCTTTAGCTTCTGCCATTTTTTTATCCTGGTTTTTGTAGATTCGGTTGGATAGTACATTCTCAGAGGTTCGGGGGTTTTCCGGACAGGATTTGGCGAACTCTGAAAGAATTAAGTTAAATATGCACGCCGCCCCTTGCTGGGGCTTAAACATAAGAATCTGAAGGCATTTCAAGCTAGTGCTTGTTTGTTTTGGCTAGCAGCGTTGCCTTGAAGCTGCTACTTATCTATCTGGGTGAAGGGGAGAGTTTTATGCAAATTACAGGTTTTTTATGAAAAATTTGTCAATAACTTTATTGGCTCCCGGCGGGCCGAAACGTCAATAGCCTGAAGTTCGAGCTTGGTTGAGCTCCCCGAAGAAACCCAGTTTCTTGCCGCAGCGTTCCCAAGTGACGCAATTCTGTTAATAAACTGGGTTTATGGCACAATATCGCGCCAGGAATGCCAATCTAAAATCTCAAATGATCTAAATAATCCAGAGTGAAAATACCCACCAGCAAACTATCTGGCTTGCAACCCGAACAACTGGAAGCTTGGGCAAAAGAGGCAATTAATCGCAGTAAATCCGGTCAAATCGCCGCGTACATACCCCTCCTGGCGCGAGCCGACCGACAATGGTTTGCCGTGCAAATTCGGGCAATTGACGGTCAATTTTTGAGCTGGGGTAGCATTGCTCAAACATTCTCGCTGATGAGCGCAGTCAAGCCCTTTGTGCTGCTTTATTTGCTGTGCGAATTGGGCGAAAAAACGGTATTTGACTGCGTTGGCTGCGAGCCTTCGGAGCTGCCTTTCAATTCCTTAACTCAACTCGAAATCGACCAAGGGAAGCCGAGAAACCCCATGATTAATAGCGGGGCGATCGCCCTAGCGTCTTTGATTCCCGGTCAAAATGCTGTGGCGCGCTGTCAAAACTTGCTCGATTGGCTGAATCAACAGGCAAACAGTCAGTTATTTGTTGACGAGTTAATGCTCGATTCAGTGAATTCAAGGCCGAATGAAAATAATAGGAATCTCGCCTTGAAAATGGTAGAATCGGGTTATATTCAAAACTCGAAAATTGCTTTAGAAACTTACAATCGCCTCTGCTGTTTGTCGGGAACTGTGGAGGATTTAGCTAAGCTGGGGATGGTTTTGGTAAATAGTGGCGATCGACAAATCGGGGAAAACTGCCGCACTGTCAAAGCACTAATGGCAACTTGCGGTTTGTATGAAGCATCCGCCCGCTTTGCGCTGCGGGTGGGGCTGCCTGCTAAGTCGGGAGTTAGCGGGGCAATGCTTTCGGTAATTCCGGGTCAAGGTGCGATCGGCTTTTACAGTCCGCCCCTAGATAAAGAGGGAAACTCTGTCGGTGGCTTATTTCTGTTAGAACAAATAGCTAAAACTTTGCGGCTGAGCGTGTTTGATTAGATTAGGAATTACGCACGGGTGGTCAGGGTTTCGACTTCGCTCAACCACCGGGGTTTTTTGCGAGAATATTTCGTGAATGTGCTGGCATAAACTGCCAAAAACCCGGTTTCTTTGGTTTTAATACGTAAGTCCTGAACCAATGCCCAATGCCCAATGCCCAATGCCCAATGCCCAATGCCCAATAACTAATGCTTTTCACCCAAAATAGCATAAACCACCGTCTGTTCTTTTTTGCCGCGCAATTGAATCGACCCTACTTTTTGACCTTCGTAGCGATCGCGCACGTAAGCAAAAGTCCTCCCCGTCACCAACAAATTAAAAGGACTGTCAGAAACAATTTCCTTATTCATCGCCTCCAATCTAGCAGCAACGTTGACAGCATCGCCGATCACAGAATAATTCAAACGCCGGGAACCGCCCACGCTACCAGCAACTAACTGTCCGGTATGCAAACCGATGCCAAATTTAATTAAAGGTTTGCGTTCAATTCTAAGCTGCTGGTTAAGTTGGTGCAGCCGTTCGTGCATCGCAATGCAAGCCGCAACTGCATTCAAAGCATCTTGTTGGATTTGTCGATATTCGGTATGGCAAAAAGGCACCCCAAAAACTGCCATAATTGCATCACCGATGTATTTATCTACAACCCCGCCGTGATCCATAATACAGTTGGTCATCGCTTCCAAATAATTGTTCAGCCAGGTGAGCAAATCCCGCGGCGGCATTTTTTCTGAAATCGAAGTAAAACTACGAATATCCATAAACAGCACCGTTGCTGTAAGTTCTTGAGGTTCGAGTTCTCCTTGTTCAAATATCTCAGCTTTGCGTTCCCAAATAAGCTGAGCTGTCTCCGGAGCGACGTGCTTTTCAAATAACCTCATCAACTGCTGCTTTTCGTACTGTTCCCGCAGTTGCAAAGCAGTGCTAGATAAAATGAGGGTGCCGATAGGTGCGGCAATCGGAACCCACCAAAAAAAGAAGCCAAATAACAAAGCAGCAGCTCCAATCCAAATTAGAGGCAAACCGAGAGCGATCGCAATTCTCTCCTTAACACCTCGGTGGCCCAGAACCAAAGCGGTAAGCGAACCAATCCCCAACAATAACAAAATTTCTACGAGTACCGGCAGCCGCTGCAGCAAGCGTTGATTGAGCAAATTGTCAACCAACGCTGCATATAAATAAACCCCACCCGTAGTCTTGTTGAGAGGTGAAGATATCGGGTCGAAACCGGTAGCAACTATGCCCACTAAAACTAACTTATTGGTCAGAGCATCTGCGGGAATTCTACCTTCTACGACATCAACAAAAGCATAGGTAGATAGATTTTCTGTTTTCCCCGGCCAGTTAACCCAGACTTTTTTTTCCTGCTTATTTTTTGACTTTGGGAGCAATACTGGATCTTGGGGATTAGCAGCATTGTACCTGTGAGTCAATGCTAAACCGAAATTAGGAATCCCGTTCAGAAAGATTTTTGACTCGCGGGTAATACCGTCGCTATCGGCTTCTTGGCTGATGTGGCCGACACCTGCGGCGACTGCTTTTAAAGATGCTACGGGTTCTTCTTTGGGGGTTCTAGGGAGTACAACTTTGCCGTTGGCGGCAATTGCCGCGGCTAAAATATCATCTTTCGGACTTGGATCGAGGAAAAGAATGTCAAAACCAACTGCTGTGGGGGGGGATTTTTTCAGTGATTCTAGCAGTTCGGCATAGCGGTTGCGGGGCCAAGGAAATTGACCGTATTCTTGCAAGGAATGCGGTTCGATCGCAATTACTGCAATTCTCTTATCCCATCCGGGATTTGGTAATATACCCGATTCTCGAATTTGAAATAGCGTTTTGTATCCCAAATATTCAAGGGGTTTCCACATTCCCACTTGCAGCATGGCTACAGACATTAGCCCTGCTAGGGTGCCTGTCATCCAGGGAGGATTTGAAATTATATATTGCCGCAGGCCGATCAGTTGATTGTGTTTGAGATGATCCATCCATTGTTTGAACTTCATGCAATTAATTTGACGAAATAATTGACATTCGAGTCCGACTTTCGACAGGAGTGCGAGTCATGAAGTTTTACAATACCGTAAGGGCGAAGGGTTGGCGCAAAATTTATTTATTTTGACTACCGAGATTCACCGCGAAATGCTTCGCACCTACACAAAATAATCCACCCAGATACGACTTAGGCTCTAACTCACGTCTTCAGAGACTGCCCGCGCACTTTACTCTTAGATAGGTTGTTTAGGGAACGACGAGGCTGTAATGCCGTTCTGTGACTGACGGCCCTCGCACTACGATTTGGAGGCGGCGGCTTGGAGGTAAAATTCCTTGGATTTTGAAGTTGCCATTTCGATCGCTCTTAATCTCTTCGTTGTTGACATAAAGTGTGTCGATCGGGTTAATTTGACCGCTGAGGCGATAGATATTGCCGCTGAATCTCAACAACCTGCGGACTTTGAGTTGAGCTAGGCGAGGGCTCGCTGAGGGCGCCACGGGCGAGGTTTGAGGGAAAATTGTCGTGGCGTTGCCGCCGTTGACAACTACTTCTGAGTCGGCGCTGCCGGATACTACGACTGCACCTTCAATAGTTTCGACTGCGGTTTTGCCCCCACCGACGCTGACGCCAAAGGAGGTGCCGCGGACTCCGGCAACGCCTTCTGGGGTTTCAACCCTGACTGGGGCGGTTTTGGCAGACCTTTTTTGTTGGGCAATTTGACTGGATTTGCCAAGTCCGCTGAGGCTATTGAGGGAGGCTATTTGGTTTGGGGGGATAATTGTTGAGGTGTTGGCTGCGGGAGTTGTCGCAGCAGTTTTGCCGATCGACAACCTGACTCGCCCCCTGCTGACAAAAATGGCTGTGTCTTTTTCCCCGCCTGCACTGCTTGACAAATTGGATATTCTGACTGCGGTTTTTTCGGCAACTTCCACGATGCCGGCGTTGTTGTCGATGGCTAAACGGGCTGTGGAATCGGGGCCGGTGATGATTTCGTCTCCGGGGGCGAGAAGCCGATCGCCCACGACTGCTGGTCGCCCTTTAAAGCTTACTTTACCGCGAATTTCTTGTATTTCGAGCGATCGTCCGACCGCTGTTCCCTGAGCGTTTATCGTCTCTGCTGGGGATGAATTCGCCGCCACAGTTGCCGGATTTGTTGGAGATTTTGAGCCTGTTAGCAATGCTGGCGGTCGATCTACCGAGACAATTTTAGTAGGGTTCGACGGCTGTTTGGGGGATGGAGAGAGCGGACTGGCGATCGTCCCACGACCAAGCGGCAGACAGGCGAACACAGCTAACGACAAACTTAGGAGCGGAATTTTGGTCGATCGCCAGCACGTAAAAATTTTATTCATTATTTCAATTTTGTGATGTTGAAGTTCCTTGACTTCATTTCCTCTATTAGACTCCCTAAATCCGGCAATCGTTCCACTTTTTATGCCGTAAGACCGCACCCCAAATCCACTTTCTCAACATTAAATTTTAGCATTAAATCTTCTTTTTATTGTCATATTTTACTAAACTGTTACAACAGGGCAATTTACTAAAATATGACCTTCGGAAAATTTTGCCAACCAGACTCAAAGTGCTTTGCAGCAGTAATTTCGCCGCTCTCAACCTTAGAGAGCGCCGAGTTATATATAGCAAACATAAAATTAATTACACCTTCTGAAGGCCTTTTGGCTTCGGCCGGAAGGAGGACTAACAGGGGAGAAATCCTGTAGTTGTGGCAATTAATAAAAAGATTCTTTTTGCGAAGCGATAAAAAATAATTATCTAAGTGGTGCGCCCGGCTCTGGCAGTGGAACTTGCCCATGTGGAACCTGATGAAGCAAACCCAAGCGAATCCGGGTAGACGATCGACCAACTCTGACTAGAATAGCGTTTTTTAGGGAAAGTTGGTCGAAATTTCGATGGAAAATCATAGGGTGCGATCGCCTGCTGGTGTTGCTGTTCCGAAGTAGACGCCAAACTGTAAAATAAACGGTTGTATATAGGTTATATAGAGCAGGAGAACAATTTCCGTGGCAATAGAAGTAGGTCAGAGAGTTAAGGTGCGCCGTCTCAGAGATCGGATACCTCCAAATATGGTGGGCAGGATAAAAGAGAATCCAGTAGGCACTGTTGACGGATTCAGAATGGTTGACGGTAGCGGAGTAGGCGTGGTTGTCAAGTTTGACGGTTTTTCGACTTGGTTCTTTGAAGATGAGCTAGAACCCGTTTAACAGATGTAGAAGGAAGAAGGAAGAAGGAAGAAGGAAGAAGGAAGAGGAAAAATTTTCCCCATTCTTCCCCTCTCCCACTCTCCCACTCACCGACTCTCCTCTTCCTCCACTCTCCCCCCTCCCCCACTCTGGCTGAAGGTTGCGCTTAAATGTTAAAGAGTAAGCTTTGGCAGTGAGAACAGAAAATGGCTTTGATTTTGACATTTTTGGGCAAAGGCGGCACTGGCCGCAGTACGATCGCGATCGCAACAGCTAAAAAATATGCCGCTCAAGGCAAGCGAGTTCTGCTGCTCGGCCAAGATCCGGGCCCTGCATTGGGTATTCTGCTAGGGGCTCCCCTGACTCTCAGCCCCCAAGAAATCGCCCCCAACCTCAAAGCAGTTCAGGTGCAAAGCGCGCCGCTGCTAGAACGCAGGTGGGACGAAGTTAAACAACTAGAAGCTCAATATGTCCGCACTCCGTTTTTCAAGCAGATTTACGGTCAAGAATTAGGGGTTTTACCGGGAATGGACAGCGCGCTGGCGTTGAACGAACTTCGGGAATACGAGGACAGCAAACAATACGATGTAATTGTTTATGACGGCAATGGCGGCATGGATACGCTGCGGATGCTGGGAATGCCGGAAATTCTGAGTTGGTACATCCGCAGGTTCCGTCAAGTTTTGGTAGATTCGGATTTGGGGAAAGCGCTTTCACCTTTTATTCAACCGGTTGTGAGTACCGTGTTGACGGTAGATTTGTCGGGAGACAATGCTTTTCAATCGACTAAGCAAGTCGATAATCTTTTGGATAAGGGTAAGGCAGCGCTGGCAGATCCGAACCGCACGGCGGCTTTTTTGGTGACGACTGGGGATGCAAGCGCGATCGCAACTGCCCGCTATCTTTGGGGAAGTTCTCAACAAGTTGGTTTGACTGTGGGCGGTGTCATTGTTAATCAAGCATCGGTTACAGAAGCTATTACTGCCGATTTTGAGCCTTTGACGGCTGTTTCGGTTCCGTCCCACAGTGACAATAACTGGCAGCCGCTAATTGATGCTTTGCCAGATTTTTCTGAGGCGGCAAAAGCTCCTAAACCCATTAACATAAACATTGCACAGCGTCAAGTTAGTTTGTTTTTGCCTGGGTTTGACAAGAAAGAAATTAAATTGATTCAATCCGGGCCGGAAGTGACGATAGAAGCGGGCGATCAGCGGCGCAATATTTTGCTGCCTCCAGCGCTGACTGGGAAGTCTGTTACTGGTGCTAAGTTCCTGAATGGTTACTTGATTATTTCTTTTTAGGGTAAGGAAGAAGGCACGACACGGATTTTGACACGGATACACTGATGAATTATCGAGTTCTCTAATATCATGTCTCGTTGATTCGCGATCGTATAATTTGTGCGATCGTAAGGGCGGGTTTCACAAACCATAATCGCCTGAAAAAAACAATCTCAAAAACCCGCCCAACCCAACAAACAATCGAAATGTACATTCCGATTTACCGTGGGTGGGGGCGGGTTTTTATAGATTGTGGGTCATCGTTATATATTATTCGTAAAACCCGCCCCTACCGCAGCGTACATTCAACCCCAAAATCTGCTACAATCTCCAGCAACATCTCACCCACCCAGCCAATGATCCGACAAATTTGGCAACGTATCCTCAACCTGTGGCGGCAAATTCAGCGACATTTCCGCAAACGATCACCCCCACCGCCCAAGCCAACTCCGATTCGCTCTTTTGGGGAATACGAACAGAAATTCATGGCACTGTTAGAGGGTGTTGAACAAGGCTGGAGTCGGGGCGAAATTAAAGGTTTTTTAATCGGCTGCAAAATCAATGAGGGTGAGTGGGAAAACTGGCTGCAAGAATTTGGAGAAAGGTTGCTGGTATCCCCGGAAACGCATTTAGAATTGGGTGGGCGGATGGTGCGGCTGGGTGAGATGAATTGCGGGAGAATTAGTGAGGTTACTGGGAATATTGGTAGGCAATTGTTGGTTGGGGAGAGTTTGACTCCGACTCCTACCGATGATTCATTGGTTATAGATGAAGATATTGTCCCTCCATTGTTGGAAAAGAATAGTTCGAGTGTTCATCCTACAGATAGTTTATCGGATGCTAATGAATATGATGCCAATTCGCAAGCAGAATCTATAGAAAGAGAAGTCATTCAAGAGACAGAA
Source organism: Microcoleus sp. MON1_C5 (assembly GCF_036701875.1). Lineage (NCBI taxonomy): Bacteria > Bacillati > Cyanobacteriota > Cyanophyceae > Oscillatoriales > Microcoleaceae > Microcoleus > Microcoleus sp. MON1_C5. Next base: position 77,282 of record NZ_JAUBRN010000005.1, read on the forward strand.
GAGTTATTTAATCAAGGAAAATATCGCGATTATGCAGGAGATTTAGGAAGGGCGATCGCAGCCTTCGAGAAAGCCTTAGAAATTGACCCCAATTACCACTTGGCCTGGACAATGTTGGGCGCTATCCTAAATCATGTGGGCCGCTACAGTGAGGCGATCGCAGCCTATGAGACAGCCTTAGAAATTTACCCCAAATTCCACTTGGCCTGGTTCGGGCTGGGCTTTGCCCTAAAGAAGTTGGGCCGCTACAGTGAGGCGATCGCAGCCTACGAGAAAGCCTTAGAAATTGCTCCCCAATACCACATTGCCTGGAACGGGCTGGGCGATACCCTAAATGATTTGGGCCGCTACAGTGAGGCGATCACAGCCTACGAGCAAGCCTTAGAAACTGACCCCAAATACCACATTGCCTGGCACGGGCTGGCCAATGCCCTACAGGCTTTGGGTCGCTACAGTGAGGCGATCGCAGCCTACGAGAAAGCCTTAGAAATTGACCCCAAAGACCACATTGCCTGGACAATGTTGGGCGCTATCCTAAATGATTTGGACCGCTACAGTGAGGCGATCGCAGCCTACGAGACAGCCTTAGAAATTGCTCCCCAATACCACCTTGCCTGGAACGAGCTGGGCGATACCCTAAATGATTTGGGGCGCAGAGGTGAGGCGATCACAGCCTACGAGCAAGCCTTAGAAATTGACCCCAAATACCACCGTGCCTGGGACGGGCTGGGCAATGCCCTAAGAGGTTTGGGGCGCAGAGGTGAGGCGATCACAGCCTACGAGCAAGCCTTAGAAATTGACCCCAAATACCACTTTGCCTGGCACGGGCTGGGCAATGCCCTACAGGCTTTGGGTCGCTACAGTGAGGCGATCGCAGCCTTCGATCAAGCCTTAGAAATTACAGGCGATCAATTTTGGCAAGCTTGGGCAAATCGAGGTTTGGCATTTATCAACTCAGGGCGCTACATTGAAGCTATTCAAAACTGGGATGAAGGCTTACAGAAATATCAGCTCAGCAACCACGACTATCGTCTAGCTTGCGGCACATTGCACCAGAAAAAAGGCAAGGCACACTACGAACACGGCAAACAAACAGCCACTTATTTTGAATCTTTCCACAAAGCCAAAGCCAGCTACGAACAAGCCCGCGAATTCTCGAAATCGCCCCTAATTCCCGAAACTTATTTAGAAGTAATGCAAGGTTTAATTACCGTCTGCCGCAGCTTGGGAGATCCCAAAACCAGCGAGTACATTAAGGAAGCTACTACCGTCTTAGAAAATTTACTTTTAGACAATGAAACTCACCCCGAAATCAAACAGCGACTCCAGCGCAAATTTGCCGGACTTTACCAACTAGAAGTCGATATCCTCGTCGAGTCTGGCAACAAGGTAAATGCCCTGGAAAAAGCCGAAGCCAGGAAAAACTTTTGCCTGCAATGGATGCGCGCAACTTCACAAAACCGCACCGCCAGCCCGACTTACCCCCAAATCCGAGATTTACTCACAAACACCACCGAAACCGCGATAATTTACTGGCATCTCAGCCCAGTTTACCTGACTGCTTTTATCATTACCGCAGAAAAGTTTGAAGTCATCTCCACACCAGTCACCGATATATTCGCAAAACGCAACAGTCACAGTTTAGAAAACTGGCTGAAAAACTGGAAAACCAACTATCAAAATTACGGCAAAACTACCAGCAAACAGCAAAGCAAAGAATCCCATCCCTGGCGCGAGTCAATGACAGCGCAGTTGCAACAACTCGCTGACATCCTCAAAATTCCCGAAATTTGTACGCACCTCACCAATATCCAACACTTAATCTTAATTCCCCACCGCGACTTGCACCTGCTGCCCCTAGATTCTCTGTTTTTTCCTCCCTTTTTCGCAGAGTCTTTTACAGATACTCGGCAAATCAAAATCCGCAGGATTACCCGCCTCCCCAGCGCTCAAATTGCCATCCAACAGCAACAGCAAAACCCCACGGAAATTGCGCCAATTTCACTGCTGATGGTAGAGCACTCCCAGGGCAAAAGCGCCTTAAAATTCACCCAAATAGAAGCAGCCGCAATCAAACAAATTAACCATACTCACCGCGCCTCCAATGCAACCACCAAAACCGCAATTATTGAAGCACTAAAAGCCAATAGAGGCATCTTTCATTATACAGGTCACGCCTACCACAACACCGAAAAATCAGAGAATTCCGCCTTAATGTTAGCCAAAGACGAAGAATTGACGTTGACCGACATTTTACAGTTAAAATTAGTCAATTATTACCTAGTCTGCCTCAGCGCTTGCGAAACCGGCATCACCAAGAAAGGCGAGTTAATCGATGAATTCGTGGGCATAGCCAGCGGCTTTTTGCCGGAAACTAATTATATTATCAGTACACTGTGGCGAGTGGACGAACGTTCTAGCGCTTTGTTAATGATTTATTTCTACCAGTTATGGAAGCAGGGAATCCAGCCGCCGGAAGCCCTGCAACAAGCAAAAGATTGGCTCAGAGAACTCACGAATGGTAAGCTAGGTGAGTGGTATGCGGGCGAGTTGTTGCCTTTGCTGAGAGAAGCTGAGTTTGACAACATCTTTTTCTTTGAAAGGGAAGCCTCGCGGCTGCAAAAAAAATTAGCTAAAATAGATGAGAAACCCTACGAGCACCCTTACCACTGGGCTGCTTTTACTATCACCGGCAACGGCTAAAATAATATGACTTCTACACAAGTTACTTTATCGGGATTCGCTCATTTTGCGCCGAAAGCTTTTTTAATCGCCCTCGCGAGATTTGAAGCACCTCTTTCGCCTGAGTTGATAGCTGAAGTGAATGAGGTTGGTGCAGCTTTGGTGAGTGGCGACTTACAGAAAGCAGCTTTGCTTGTTGATATCGCTCAAAAAGATGCTGCTTTTTCTGAGTGTTTTAATGAGGCTTATGAGGACTTGCAGGAACTTGATGAGTCGGAGGAAAAGAATAAGCATTCGCGTGAGTCAGATATTCCGTCGCAACAGACTGATGATTATGAGAATTTTCTAGCGCCTCTTTTGAGTGATCCTAATCCGCAGAGTGTGGCTAAGAAGTTGTTGGGAAAGGCTACTGATTTGGTGGAACGGGTTTATCGGTTGAAGTTGTGATTTGTTTAGTGGTGCATTGAGACTCAAGAAACCGGGTTTTTTCCGAGGTTTAAGGTAATAAGCCCAGATTTGGAAAACAACCCGGTTTCTGGCTTCCAAATCTAAGAAACCGGGTTTTTTCCGAGGTTTAAGATGACAAGCCCAGATTTGGGGAAAAACCCGGTTTCTGGCCCCGAACCAAATCTAAGAAACCGGGTTTTTACGAGGTTTAGGGTGACAACCCAGATTTGGAAAAAAACCCGGTTTCTGCCTCCCCAGAAGTAACCATCAGCAAAATATTTTATGCTCAAATTAGTTGACCCTACCCTGAATTTATTTAGCTACACTCTCAAACAAGGGTTGGGTGTCGGCGAACCGGAAACTCGCAAAATCTACATCAAATTTTTAGATAATTTAGTTGAACAACTTCAGCAACAACTGAATGTTTCTTTTGCTCTCGAAAAAAAACAAAAATTTCTGGCGCTATCGGAGAAAATAGAAGCCAATTTACGTTTTACAGGAGATATCAACAGTCGTCAAGTCCAGGGTCGCTACCGCTGTCGGAATGTTACGGATAATTACCAACTTTGGTTTGATGGCTACGTTGACGGTAAGTACGAACCCGACAAAGTTATTAAACTGATTGAAAGTTGGCAATCTTTAATTCCCTCACCGCCAAAGTTGGAAAATATTGGCAAAACTTGGATGCTTTCGGGTTGGGTGGAATCTGGGACTGATTTGGAAGCGACAGAACTTGCAAAACAGGTTTACAAGTCTTTGTTTGCAAAGGATGGTGTTCCTCAAGGTAGTGGTGAGTTTTTGGGTGGGAAAGTATTTGAGTTTTGGGGCGATAAGATTGAGGATAATTTGCAACTTTTGGTTATTTTGTATCCCGATGAAGCTGCTTTTCGGGAATGCAGTAATTTTGATATAAATTGGCTGGATTTGCTGTGTTACCGCCATAAAATTATTTGGGCTTATGAAAACAGTCTACAACTAAAGGAACGGTTGGTGAGTAATTATAACCAAATTGTGGAGATGAGGAATACTTCTCGTCTGAATCTCCAGAAGCTGATGGATGCGATGGGGAAGTTGTCTCAGTTTGCGATCGACCTTAATTATTTGGAGTTGCAATACAGTACAATTGAGGTTAATATTGAGAAGTATGAGGCTAAGCTGGCAGAAATTAAAGCCAAGGCTAGACCTACGGACGATTTGAAGTTTTTGCAGGATTTTTGCGATCGCGCCAAACAACACTATCCCAAGCAGATTAAAAAAGATATTGACAATTTTCGTCCTTGTTTGGAAATTTTGCAGAGTCTGACTGATACAATTAGAGGTACGGTTGAAATTAGAAAGGCTGAGAGTGATCGCACTTTTCAGACAATAGTCGGTATAGTCGGAGTCGGGCTGTCTACTGCTGGTACTGTAGGTTCTGCGGCTGCCAATTTCAAAACGGAAATAGAAGCAAACCCTAATATCAATTATGCCATAAATACGCTCATGCCCATTTTTGCTCCGGGTTCGGGACTGAGGGTGATTATGGGATTTAGCATTCTATCAGGGATAGCTGCTAGCCTCCTGACATGGGCAATTATAGGTGTGTGCTCGCGCATTTTTCGGCGTTAGACATCGGCGATTAAAAATTGACATAATGCCCGTAGGGGCGGGTTCCACCAACCATAATCGCCTCAAATAAACAATCTAGAAAACCCGCCCTCTCCCCACGGTAAATCGAAATGTACATTCAGATTTACCGCGGGGTAGGGGCGGGTTTATATAGATTGTTGGTCATCGTTATATATTGTTGGTGAACCCGCCCCTACGAACCAAATGTACATTCAATGGTCAAATCTGCTACAATCTCCAGACAGGTTTCACGATTACTGGTAAAGTTAATCCCTAACTTCCCAACCATCGACTATTATGAAAGCAAGAGATATTATTAGTCTGCAAGCCCTTGGTGCTGCTTTAGCTAAACTAGATTCATCTGTCCAGCTTGGCGAGTTGGAAGAGAATATAAGTCGTGAGATATTGGCTTTAGAAAAATTAGCAGAACAAAACAACACTCTGAACGAAATTTACAGAAAAGAACGCCTCGACTTACAAGATCAGTACGAAGCAAAATCAAAAGACAAACGCTACAACGAGACAAGTGACATCATTTACAGCACCGACGCTATAAATTTAAGACCTTCCTTTCCTCAGCCGCCTGAAGAAATGGAAAATCCCCCAGAAATAGCTAAAGCCTTTGAAAATTTAATTGCATCTTTTAATAAAATCCAAAGCCTGTACGCGGTTGAAAATCCTAGAGAAAGTTTTCAAATCATCATGGAGCAAGAAGCGATCGCACCTTTGATTCTGGAAGCTTACGATCGCATTCTAGCGATATTTCCTACGGCAAGATTAGGCTTGGAAGTGAAAACAGATCCAGAAATTGCCAACTGGCGATCGGTGTGGATTACCATTTACACCAAACTCGAAGTCGAGGAAGCTTTTGCAAAGTTAAACATCCTTGATGATAGTTGGTGGCTCGAAGCTAAAAGAGCTGCCCCCAAAAATGATTTACATATTAGGCTTGAATGGGAATAAAATGAGATTTGATTGGTCTGAATATTTGAATTTAGCTCAAGAATTAGCTGCCACAAATAGTGACTGTTCAGGTAACAGGGAAGCGAAGTTGCGATCGGCGATAAGTAGAGCATACTATTCGACATTTTGCCTAGCGCGGAATTACTTACGCGACATTGAAAAAGACCCAAGACTTTTTCGTAAGAATCGCGATATAAACGAACATCAATATGTAGCAAAAGAATTTATATACCACCCAACTCAACTGAAAAATATGGTCAAAATAGGTGAAAATTTAAGCAGATTGAGAGAACTTAGGAATAAAGCTGATTATGAAGATATTATGTTTAACTTACAAAGAGAAGCGAGAACTGCGTTAATACTAGCTGAAAATATTATTTCAGCGTTAAGTAAGTTAACTCAATAATCCGGTAAATCTGAGAGGTGGCACCATTCTCAATAAGCTTTTTATGAACAGGCAAGATGCCTGTTCCACAAGAAAATTCACTCTTTGTGGAACAGGCATCTTGCCTGTTCTTGAGAATGGTGCAAGATGTGAGGTAAATGGGAATCGACCCCAATGAATTCTAATGGCAACTCGTGCAAAAACCCGGTTTCTTGAAGAAACCGGGTTTTTTAAGACAATTACCTAACTTTTACCGTTACCGTTTCCATTGCCGCCAGTGGTTAGCAAAACCCGCTTAGCTAAAGGTTCCGGCACTTCTTGCAATCGATCGAACTCCCAATTAAAAAATCCGACTCCCATGGTCTGCGATCGCAATTCTACGATCAAATTCTGCATTTCTGCGATCGGCAAATAAGCAGAAACTGCATCCCATCCCTTCCAGTCTTTTTTACCTTCGTAACCGAGAATTTGGCCGCGGTGTCCGCTGACCAACTGCAACACCTTTGATGTACACTCGTTCGGAGCGCAAATTTCAACTTTGGCGATCGGCTCCAGCAATGCCGGTTCGCACTTGGCCATTCCCTCCTGCATCGCCAAACGCGCCGCTTGCTTGAAAGCTTGTTCGGAACTGTCCACAGAATGGTAGGAACCGTTCGTCAGCGTCACCGCTACGTCTACCACCGGGAAACCCAGCGGGCCGCGGTCCAAATACTCGCGCACTCCCACTTCCACGCCGGGAATGTACTGTTTTGGGACGACGCCGCCGACTATTTTGTCGCTAAAGGTGAAACCTTCTCCGCGGGGCTGCGGTTGAATGTCGAGGTACACGTCGCCAAACTGTCCGTGTCCGCCGCTTTGGTGTTTGTAGCGCCCGTGGATGGAAGATGCTGGTTTGCGGATGGTTTCTTTGTACGGCACTTGCGGTAAGTGAGTTACCATCGGCAAGTTATACTTGCGGCGCAACCTGTCTAAGGCTACTTTCAGGTGGATTTCGCCTTGACCCCAAAGTATAATTTCGTGAGTGTCGCCGTGCTGTTCCCAAACTAAAGATGGGTCTTCTTCTAGCAATTTAGCTAAAGCGGAGCTCAGCTTAACTTCATCGTTGCGCTTTTCTGGGACGATCGCCAGTGCGTAGACAGGCGGGATGATTTCGGCTTTTGGCAATTCTTCCGATCGGTCTAGCGCCAGCGTATCGCCTGTTTTCATGCCTTCTAGCCTTCCCACAGCCACAATTTCCCCGGCGCTGACGGATTGCAAACTTTGCGTTTGCTGGCCGGTCAACCGGTACAAACCGTTAACTCGAACGCCGTTCAAAATTGCTCCGTCTGCCAGGGTCCCCCGCCACATTCTCACTAACGATAGTTTGCCTCCCTGCGGTGTGTAATAGGTTTTGAGGATTTGAGCCAGAACTTTGTTTTCACTTTGAATAATACCACGGCGATCGGCTGTAGTTTCGGGTGTCGGCGCTTCCCTCAGCAAAGCTTCCAGCAGAGGCCGCACGCCGAAATCTTGTTCGGCGATGCCGATGAATACTGGCACAATTAAATCTGCGCCTAATTCCATCTTTAAATCGCGGGTAATTTCTTCGGCGTCGGGATTGATTTCTTCGAGCAATTCTTCGAGTAAATGGTCGTCAAAATTCGCCAATTCTTCGAGCATTTGCTGCCGCGCTGCGCTTTCTTGTGCTTTGAGGTGTTCTGGAAGCGGGACGGGATCTGCGGCGGCGCCCGGATGGTAGTGGTAAGCTTGTTCGGTTACTAAGTCGATAAAACCGATGATTTGTTCGTTTTTGCCGATCGGATATTGGTGAGGTACGATCGGTCTACTGGAAACGGATTTGAGCGCGTCGATCACCTCGGTGAAGTTGGTGCCACAAGTAGTTTCGTCTGTGTAAGCTCGATCGATCTTGTTGATGAAAACTAGGTGGGGAATTTCCCAATCATCGAGGAATTTAAACAGGGGTGCGAGGGTTAAAGTGCGATCGGCAACGGGTTCGCAAACAATTATCGCCGCATCCACACCAATCAGGGCATTGTAAGTTTCTTGGGCAAATTCTACCGAGCCCGGACAGTCGAGAAAGGTGAAGCGGACGCCTTGATATTCAGCGGTGGCGGCGTTTACTTCTACGCTCATTTGGCGATCGCGCGCTTCCGGCGAACTATCACCTATTGTGTTGCCATCTTTGACATTTCCTTTGCGGGTAATTGTCCCTGTGACCGACAGCAAACTTTCGAGCAGTGCGGTTTTACCGCTTAAATAAGGGCCAACAATTGCAACGTTCCGCGTGGCCCCAATGACTTTTTCGTTCATATCTTTGCCTCCAACAGAAAACTTGTTTTCCATTGCTCTGGGTGCAATCAGTTCTCTACCATTTTCTAGACTTGTTCTAGGTTAATTTTTATTGCAGTGTCGAGCAATTTCTGATTTGGGTATGATTCTATACTTTTGACCCTAGCGTGTTTTGAGTGACAAAAACACAATTGTATTTTTTCTTAATATTTTGAATTTTTAACCGCAGATGAACGCGGATCGGATTCTCGTTCCCAGGCTCTGCCAATTGGTAACAGCTTAAGACTGAAACTCATAATAAATGTCGCTTGTTGTTGAGTCTCGATCCCCCTAAATCCCCCTTAAGAAGGGGGATTTTGAGAAGAATCTTGTCCCCCCCTTAAGAAGGGGGGTTAGGGGGGATCTAGGCTTCGATATAAAAAAGAGAGACGGTTAGTTTAACGTTAAATTGTCACCAATGGACTCTGCCTGAGAACGCATTTCACTCTTGCTCTGCCTCGATTTTAGCGGTTTTTCGTGTCTAATTTCTCAGCAGTCGCAAACCGCTTAATGTTACTATTAATGTAGAGCCTTCGTGACCGACTACGCCTAAAGGCATGGTGATATTTCCGAAAAAATTAGCCGCCAACAACAGCACAATGCAACTGAGTGCAAAAACAATGTTTTGTTTGACAACATTTTGAGCGCGGCGGCCTAAACTAATTGCTTTAGCTAGTTGCTCTAACTTATCTGCCATTAATACGATATCAGCAGTTTCTAAAGCAACATCGCTGCCGGAAATCCCCATTGCAATGCCCACGGAAGCTTGAGCGAGGGCGGGGGCGTCGTTGATGCCGTCTCCTACCATTGCTACAGTTTGATACTGGGTTTGCAGTTGTTTAATTGCCTGCACTTTGTCTTCTGGCAAAAGTTCGGCGTACACTTCATTGATGCCTAATTGGCGGGCGATGTGTTGAGCTGTTTGCTCGTTGTCGCCGGTTAGCATAATTATATGTTCTACGCCTAATTTTTGCAAGCGTTTTACCGTTGCTGCTGCTTCGGGGCGGATGGTATCTGCTACTGCAATGATTCCTAAAAGCCGATCGCCCTTTGCCACCCAAACAACTGTTTTACCTTCGGCTTGCAACTGCTGGCTGATTTGACTCAATTCGGAAGTTGCTTCGACAAATTCGGCTTTACCAATGGCAATGGTTTGATTGTTGACTTTGCCGATAATTCCTTGACCGATTTTTGCTTGTACATCGGTAGCGGTTGATAATTGTAACTGTTGCTGCTGGGCGGCGCTGACAATTGAAGAGGCGATCGCGTGTTCGGAATGAGCTTCCAAAGCAGCAGCCAATTGCAGAACTTCTGTTTCAGTATATCCGGCTGCTGGTACAATTTGGATAACTTCAGGTTTTCCCGTGGTGAGAGTTCCGGTTTTGTCAAAGGCGATCGCCCTTACTTTACCAATCATCTCTAATTGCGCGCCACTTTTAAACAAAATCCCCTGTCTCGCCCCATTAGCAATTCCCGAAAGCAGCGCCGGCATAATCGAAGCCATCAGCGCGCAGGGGGAGGCGACTACTAGGAAAATCAGCGCCCGATAGATTGTCTCTTCCCAATTCCAGCCCAAAACAAAGGGCGGCAAAGTTGCCAGCAGCAAGCCTAAACCGACAATTAATTTGGCATAACCGCGCTCGAATTTTTCCACAAACATTTGAGAAGGCGGCGCTGCTGTTTGCGCTTCTTGGACCAGCCGAATCACTCGCTGAATCAAGCTGCTTTCTGGAGTTTTATGCACTTCGAGTTTCAGGGCGCCGACACCGTTAATTGTACCTGCATAGACTTCATCGCCGCTGGTTTTCTCCACGGGCATCGATTCGCCGGTAATCGAGGCTTGGTCGATCGCACTGTAGCCTTCAATAATTATCGCATCTGTGGGGATGATTTCTCCGGGCTTGACTAAAATGCAATCGCCAATTTCCAATTTGTCGATCGCAACTTCCCGTTCCCCGCCGTACATTACCACCCTAGCAGTATCCGCAGTCAAACTCATCAAACTGCGGATGCTGCGTTCAGTCCGCTGCATAGCATAACCTTCCAGCGCGCCGCTAATTGCAAAGATTAAAATCAGCACCGCACCGTCAACAATTAAATGATATTCTTGCCGCCATAGCCCCAAACCTGCCGCGCCCAAAGCAGCGACAATCATTAACAAATCTACATCTAATTCGCGTTCTTGAAAAAGTGTAGTTAAGCCTTCGCGGGTACTGGAATAGCCGCCGATAACATAAGCTGCGGGTAAGATTAACACGGCTAAACCCAGCCAGCCGAATTGCAGGGCTAGCGAACCCAAGATTACTAGAATTCCGCACAGGGCGGCTGTTAAAGCGTCGGGATGTTCTGCGGCGAGGCGCCAGAGGCGAGAGATTGGGAGGGAATTGGGAGTCATTGGGGAAATTTGATTTGGTAGAATGACTCCTTTACCCTAAACCTTGACATTAATGTCAATGTCAAGAGTGAAACCCAAATAAATCCCGCATCAACTCGCCTCTCGTTGAGTCCCAGAGTCCGACAGTCCGACAGGGAATGAATTCCCTGTCTCATAGCGCAAGTCCTCTGAAAGAGGACTGAAGATAGCTGAGAATTGAATTTAATGTTTTAGTCGGTTTTAACTGAGATGTTGCACCATTCTCAAGAACAGGCAAGATGCCTGTTCCACAATAAAATTGAGCTCTCGCTTCACAGGCATCTTGCCTGTTCCTAAACAAGTAATTGATATTGGTGCAAAATGTGAGTTTTAACCGACTTCTGCTATGAGACGGGGAATTGATTCCCCGGCGGAGTCTGGGTGAATTCGAGAACAAAATATACAATCCCAAATCTAAAAATCCAATGCAAGAATACCTGACAATCAAACAACTTACAGAAGCGGTAAAAGGCACAATTACCCCTCGGATGGTGCGACATTATCACGCTTTGGGGCTGCTATCTCCGGCGGTGCGATCGACCTCTAACTATAGATTGTATACCCGCAGCGACGTGCAAAGACTGCAAAGAATAGTCGCACTCAAGCAGCAAGGCTTTCAACTGTCTCACATCCGCAAACTATTAGAAACAGACGCGGATGCTTCGCCTGACGCGCTGATGGCGACTCTGCAACGGCAATATCTGTCGGTTATTCAGCAAATTGTTCGCCTCAGAGAAACGGCATCGGCGCTGGAAGGATTGCTGGGACGGGATATTTCCTGTCAAGCGGTGCAAGCCGACGCGCTGGCGCAATTAAGGCTGTTGCAGGCGGAAACTGAGGGGGGGTTGGATGAGTTGGAACAACTTTGGGAGGGTTGGGATGCGGGGGCGCACACTCACCCGGAGGATTTTGGGGAGTCGTTGCAGCATTTGTTGCCGGATTTGCGCGATCGCTCGGAAATTGAGGTAGACTTGCTTTCTAAACTGGTGTTAGCCTGCGGTGATTGTTCGCTGCTGCCGTTTGTGAAGTTGAGCGAAACGGCGATTAAATCGGCGCGGGAAGCTTTGAAAAATCAGTGTCAAATTGTGGCTGATGTGCCGCCTGTTTTTGCCGCTTTGGATGGGACTAGATTGGCGCATTTGGGAACAAGTATTGCAACTTTAATTGATGACCCGCACATCAATGCTGCGGCGGAAGCGGAACAGGAATTCTGGCAGCAGGGTGAGTGGTTTGAAAAGTTGTTGAAACTGGAAAAGGGATGTATATTGGTGATAGGATATGCGCCGTCTGTGCTGATGGCGGTTTCCGAGGCGATCGAGAGTGGGCAACTGCAACCGGCTTTGGTAATTGGTATGCCGATCGGTTTTAGTCATTCTCCGGTGGCGAAACGGCGGTTAGTGCGATCGGGCGTTGCTTATGTTACGACTGTGGGGACTTTTGGCGGCGGGTTGTTGGCGGCGGTTGCTTTGAATGCTTTGGTTGAGTCTTTGATTGAAAAGCCGAATTGTCATTGTCATCTCAAGTAAAAATTGGCTTGAGAAAAGCTTACAACTCACATTCTCGTGTATCGGGATTTGTTTGAGAGCGCAATTCTGGCTTGAAACCTAGTTCAAAGAGTCTGGCAAAAAGAAGTGTTTATATTCTAAGTATTGCTCCGATTTTTCGGGGTTTAAGACAGCAATATCGGACTTACTTACTCAGGATTCTCTCACCCATAAACAAGATTTGAATTCTATTTTCACCTAAAAATTTCGGAGCTTCAAGCCAGAGCAATTAACCGCAAAAGGTACTCATATCAAATCCGTTAGCATCGGAATAGTAAATTCGAGTTCACTGTTGACGGTTGACTGTTCACGGCGTCAACAGTCAACAGTCAACAGTCAACCGTCAACATCATTCCGGTGTAACCGGAAATGATATCAGCTACTCACCATTGTCTTTGACCGTGGTGAGTATATGTTGTACTTTTTAAAAGGCAAGCTCAGTTATTCTGGCTGCCGATCTTGCACTGAGGCGGCATCTTTGACTCGTGTTTTGGGTTGGCTGTTAGCATAAGCACGAATCAAGGCAGACTTCTTAAGCCGTTTGACGCCACTCAAAACCAAGAGTGCAAACAGCGTTCCTATCAAACTCATCACCCACAAACCGCAGCCTGCCGCTGCACCTAATCCGGCAGCCAACCAAATAGTTGCGGCGGAAGTTAATCCTTTTACTTCAGCTTTACCCAATGGGTATTGAGTTTGTTGCAGAATGATTCCGCCCCCCAGAAAGCCTACCCCTGTGGCAACTCCTTGGATAGTTCGGCTCAAAGCATTGGAAGAGGAAAAGGTACTGTCGCCATCCATCTGCAAAGGAATCATTACAAATATAGCTGCGCCTAGACTCACAATCATAAAGGTTCTTAAACCTGCTGGTCTACCTGGCTGCTGGCGGTTCATACCGATCGCGAAGCCTACCAGTAGTGCAGCCGTCAGCCTAAAGGTGACTGTTTGCCAATCGTTGGGGCTGAAAAAGATAGAACTCATTGCCTGTACTCCTACTAGAACTGGCTCTTCACGCGCACGCATTCCCAGGCGTGGCAGGCTGACTCAATCTAACTCCGGTTAGTCGCTAGATTTACTAGGGAATTCAGGTTAAGTTTAAGTTAAGACTAAGTTAAATTCAAGTAGAGGTTCTGTTCGATGTGCGGGCCCGAAACGTCAAGCGCTGGAAATCGCAGGCTTTGTTGAGGCGCTTGGGTAATAGCTTGCAGAGAAATATCTGCGGTTGCAAATTTACATCGTTGCTTCTTTCTTCACCACTTGCCCAAAGCCCCCCAAACAGTACCCGAAACCACCCCCCAAATCGCCCCCAAACCAGCCCCGACGATCGCCCCCGCCACAGGCCCCAACTGCACCGGCACCCCAGCGCTAACAGCCGGAAACATCGCAGACACCAACGCCCCCAACACAGCACCCGCAAAAGTCCCCAAAAAACTGCCCCAAATCGCCCCCAAAGTCCCACCCTTCAAGCCCGAAGGCTGAAACGAAATCGGCAACTTCGGCGAAAACCCGCACAAACCCAAGAAACCCCCAGAAACCACACCTCCAACAGAACCCACACCAGCCGCCACGATCGCCACACCCAGCAACAAACCCGCAAACTCATTCACCGGCCGCATCTGGACACCGTATTGCTGCCAAACCACTAACCCAGCCCCCAACAAAACACCAGCCAGAGTCCCCACAAACGAGCCCCAGACGGCCCCCAAATACCCTCCGCGCCGGCCCCACACCCTCCCTGCGGGCAGCGCCAGAGGAGGCCGAAAACTCGCCCAAACACAGCCCCAGACGGCACCAACCCCCGCCCCAGCCAAAATCCTCTCCCCGATTCCCGGAGTGCTATTAATCGCCCCAAACACCGCACCGCCGATCGCCGCCAACAAAAAAGCGCCCCAAGCCGCCCCCACCACAACTCCGCCCCACTTCCGCCAAATCTGATTCGGCGCCAAAGTAAAAACGCCCCACATCATCCCAAAAAAACAGCCCCAAATCGTACCAACAAAAATCGCCCCCAAAATAGCGCCGCCGCCCTCAGCTATTACCGAATAAATCCCCCCGATCGCCGCCAAACACAAACTGCCCCAAACACCTCCCCAAGCAGCATCCTGAACAATGCGCTCAAACTTGCCCACGGGAAGCTGAGGCGCAGGAGTCCGACTCCGAGGAGACATCGGCATCGGCAGCAAGGGCACTGCGTACTGGCCGATAGGGCGCGACAGCCCCGTGGAGGGCTGTTGCCGGCGCACTGCGGGCTGCATCACGACGGGCGGTGGTTGGGGCTTTTTACGCTTCGTTTTCGCGGGCTGCAAGTGCAATCCGTTGTTGACTGCTTGCCGCGAAGGAAACGGATCGCGCCCTTTGAGGAGTTTTGCCCGATCGCACCAAGGACACCGACTGAGATGATTTCCGTATTTATGCTGAGTGTTTTTGCTGCAAGTAACCAAAGCATCTTCCGCTTCCCGAATCGCATTCACCCAAGTTTTCGCATCCGGGCGCGCCGAAGGATTGCCGTGCCCTTCCTCAAAACAGCGGATAAACATCTGCCGCAGCCGCGGATGCAGCATCTCAAAAGGAGGCGCAGCCGGCATCGGGCGGTAGGGAATCCGCTTCGTACCTGTAGGGAAATGGCCGGATCGAATTCTCGCTTCCAAAGGCGGTGGTTCATCGCTACCGAGATAAACTCCCGAAAACGGGTGCGTACCTTCCATCAGCAATTGAAAAATTAATACTGCTAAACCGAACAAATCGTGCTCTGGAGCTCGATCGATATCGCGGAAAGTCTGCCCCTGCAACTCTGGCGGCGTAAACTCGGGTTTCCCCACGGGACACCGATAAACGTAACCCGTATAAGGATCGCGGACTTGAAACGAATCCGTGTCTACCAGCGTTACCAACGCCGTATCCGTCACGAGAATGTTCGACTCGTTTACGTCGCCGATGACGTAACCCCTGACGTGGAGGGCATTTACAGCCGAGGCGAGATTTCTGGCGGTACGGTGGAGGTAAAGATAGCTAAATAGAGGTTTTTGTTCGCGCCTCGTTTTGGGAGTGTAAAAAGTGTGTACCGGCATCACTTTGTTGACGCGCGGCATCACAAAACCGACAATTTTTTCTCGCCCGCCCACAGTATGCAGCAAATCGATCGGCCAAGCAATGGAAGCGTGCCCGGGTTCCGCGATCGGCGCATCCGGCGGCATACTGAACATGACTGTGAGTTTGTCGCCGTCTTCGTCTGTCGGTTTGTGGTAGATTTTTGCTACAAGGGACGAGTCTTGGGCGATCGGGTAGATGCGACCTTCACCGCCACTGGCGATCGCGGTTTTGGTGTCGATCGCAATCAGTTGTCCGCTAAATTGGCGCTGCAACTGCATATAATTCCGTTAGGGGATACAGGATTTGGAAGCCATCACTCAATAAATTTGACTTGCCCATTAAATCTTACCAAAATAATTGGGTCTAAAGCCCCGTCCTTATAGGAAGGCTTTAATTGATTGCCGATTTTTGTTTTAATCGTTTAGTTGCGTTAGTATCTATTTTTCAAATTTCCTTGCCTTCTATTTAAGGTAGAGTACAATGACACTTATACCACAGGTAGAATAACCGCCGATACACATGAGACACCAAGCTCAAACGACTGGTCGGAAAACAATAATGGTTAGTGGGTGGCGAAAACCACGAAAAACATAGCTAGGCTGACTAACGTAAGCCAAAACCAGAAAAGTAAATTTTTGGAAGTTAAAACGTACCGTAGGGCATCCGGTAACATGAGAAGTAATTCTCGAACGCTTGGGGAGATAAAACCCTCTGGGACTAACTAAATTAGGCTCGATATTTGGTTCCTTTGAACGGATATTTGGTTTAAGTATTGCCGCAAGGATAGATAGTTTTAAGGTATGTCGCCAGAACCAAGAATCCCCCCGCCTTTAGGCCCGGGAGTGTCAACTTTGTTATGACTTAGGCATCGGTGACGAGAGACCGAGTTTTTCACCAAAAGAGGCGTTGCAGCCCGCAGATTCGGTAAAAAACCCGGTTTCTTGGGTGGAAGTGGGTAAGCCCTGTTGCTGTTGGTGGGATGGGCGTCCCGCCCGTCCGCGCTATCAAAATTAAATATAAACCAGCTTCAAATCCACCGACAATAACAACATTTTATCCTCAATTTTTTGTCTGACGGCAGGTGTCACCTGACAATTATCGCTGTTGAGGCATTCCACCAGCAAGTTGTGGGCATAGTAATACTGTTTCAGCAAAGTTTTCTGTTGGGGGCGAAAGTCTCGATTGTAGCCGATCGCAGTTTTGAATTTTGCCAGCCAACAGCTACCGAACTCTTTGCGCCAGTTTTTCCAGTTTTGCAAATCAGGCATCTCAGTCTGAAATTGTGCCAGCAGTTGTTTAAGTTCTGGTTCAATATCCAGCGCCCAAATGCCAACCAAAGTACCCGCCACATCATTATCAAAAGCCAATTTCAGAGACTCGTTAACATCTGCAAATTCTACATTTTTTCCAGCCTTTGCCAAACAATTCCGAAACTTGCGAACTTTCGATCTATCAAACTTCTGACTCGGATCGAGGACGCGAGTCAAAGCCAAATCGAGGACGCAAACTAAGGCTACATAAAAAGCGCGATTTTCGACTGGTTTAAAATTCCTTTGCACTAACTGAGACTTGTGATTTGCCCAGATTAGCAACTGCTGCAAAGTTTCATCTTTAGCCGCCATACTGTCTAATTTTTGTTGCATCAGCAGCAAAAGTTCGTCAGCCGGTTGCAAAATGCTGACAACTCTCACAAATTCATTTTTCCACTTTTTGTCTGTAATCCGGTTGACCAATTCTGGCAGCGATTCGGGGTTCGCACTGTCAATCAGATATTCTGGTTGAGTGTCGCTTTCCTCTAGCAGTTCGTCAACTGCACTTTTGATAAAGTTATCCACCAACCAGTCGCGGGTACGCGAGAAATTGCTCTCCAACTCTAGGTAATGACTGCCTAATTTTGCCTTAAAGTCTTTGGGAAAAATCTTTTTAGCCACTAACATATTTTTCCAGCGAGTTAGCTGGCTGGCGCTGCGTTCGGGAAAGCGGTTGTACAAATAGTCGATCGCGATCGCCTCTAGAATATCCGCACCCAGAATTTCCCGCCGTTTCAGCTCGTTTTCGGGCCCTATTTGTCGCCGCTGAGTTAAATCCCCCTGCTGGCTAACAATTGGTTCAATCAAGTGCTGAATCAGCCAGTTTCCCCCACGGAAAAACTCCCGTTCAAACTCCAAGTAAATCGCGCCAAACAAAGCCTCAAAAGTCTCCGAAAGCAATCTATTGTACTCGTTTTCGTCTGTTTGTTTCCGATTCCATACCCGCCAACCGAGTTGGTTTAACTTCAAATTTTGTGCAAATTCTGCCAGTTTTTTCGGGTCTGCTAAACGAGCTTTTAAAGTTGAGATCGCATCTGGAGCGAGTTCTGGATATTCGCGGTACAGGTAATCGGTAACAACAGCACCGAAAATCGCCCCGCCTAAGAGTGACAGCCGTTTGTACTTAACGTCTTGCCAAGCGGGAGACTCCTCGGGGCGATCCGAGTAATCGCTGGTATAGTAACGGCAATTCAAGGCGATTTCCAGCAGTTTTGTCTGCTGAAAGCTGGGAATGTCGATCGCGGCTTTGACTGCTTCAATATCTACATTATGTTTAATTCGCTCTAATTCTTCTTCACATTTACCCCACTTTTCCAACCAATCACCGCCCGCATCTTCCACATACAAATCTACAAAATCTACCCCGTAATTCATCCATTCATCCTGCATTATTCTGGCCGCTTCCAATTCTTCCCAGACTTTCTGCAAGTTATTTTCAACTGCGTTCGTACCTTGTACAGTCATAGTATTTGATTTTGATGTAATTTGATTTGATTTCCAACAATTCACGGCGATTAAATCAAATCTCAATTCAATTTAGGCCGAGTTGCTAGTTATTTCACTCTTATTGATTGCTGCGGTAAATCTTCCCGTTGCTTAGCCTTCGTATCCAGCACCTGTTGTCGCCGTCTGGCAGACCCCTCCCGGAACCAGAAAAGGGGAGGAAGAATCTTGCTCCGCCTTCCCTTTTGCGGGAAGCTGTCTGGGGACTAGGCTTTTGGCATTTTCGAGAATGGTGCAATATGTGAGTTAGTCAAAATTTCTTTTTCACCGAGTTGGGAGCAGTCGAACTATTCTCAGCAGCATATCTGCGTGATTTACGGGAACTTGAGGTAACGACCTGCGGGCAAATTATCACTATTATATAATGCAATGTTAACTAACTGGTTCAAGAAATTTGCATCCTTTTTATCATAACTTAAAAATAATCCTCTGTCAATCCCCCAATCTTGAAGAGTTTGTTGCCAATTCTGATATTTTTGTTCAGAGAATTCATCCGAAAGAGTAGTTACTTGAATGCAGAGGGGCTGCTGTTGGCGGCTGCTAACGATGGAATCGGTTGCCATAGAAAGATCGGCAACATATCGATACAAAACAGTGCCTTGGCGATCGACAATTCGGGCTGCGATCGCACGAATCACGATATCATCTCCCGGATCGAATTTGCCGGCCTTGAGTTTTTGTTTCCAGATGTAAAATTTGCGATCGTTTTCGCTCAGCCATTTAGGAAATAGATAGCTGTACCAATACCTTTCCCCCGGCGTCATTAACTCAAACGCGGCTTTTTGTTCTCTTTCCGAAGGTAGAGATTGAACAGCCAGCCAAACCTGAGAATCTCGGATAAGCTGCAGCAAAAAAGCCATCACAAATTTTTTAGCAGTTAGCGAACCGGGTTTAACATCTTTCACCCAGCGATTGATTTCATCCAATCTTCTCGCCAAACTCGGATCTATTGGATCTGCTGCGCTAATTAGGGAGTTGAGCTTATCCTTAATCTCTTGTGCTTGCAAACGACGACCTACTGTACAAACTAAAGCAGAATTGTTGACACCTCGATTTTATTATAGAACCGCGCCAAATTTTCACCGCTCATTAGACATTTCCAACAATTGTTCTGGGGTAGGTATCCTGACAGCCCTTGACTTGATTTTTAGGAGATGTCTATTGAATAGTTGCTGCCGATGCCCGCAGGCGCAGGTACAATAAAACCAAATAAACATTCATCAACAGTCCGGCTAAAAATCCGAGTACATTAGCCACAAGCTTAGATGCTAGCAAATTTCCCGTCGAACTGATTAATAGGGCCATCAACAATATTGGCACGAAAACAACAAAAAGTATCAGAAAATACGATCGAAACACCAGCCACCAGCGCCCTTTAGTTAATTCCCAACTGCTGCTAAGACTGTCGATCACCGAAGAGTTATCAATGACGGTAGCGTACAATGAAAATATTAAGCGATATGATACATAAAGCCCGGGAATTATTAGTGCAATGCAGCCAGCGAACACCAGCAGGAAACACATAATATAAACCCCAATGAGTGGCAGCAATCTTCTGTTTGCTTGATTGAAAGCCTGACCCACAGTTACGTTATTTTTTGTCAAACTTCGGTAAGTGTAGAAAATCATGGCTCCCGACAACAAAGGAAGTGCCACGAACCAGTAGATAATATTGAAGGCAACACCTGCTGAACCTAGCTTGCCCAAACTATTGAGCGCGGCAAATATCAAACTGGGAGAGTTGATTATCAACAGGGGAGCGTATAGAGGCCCCGTAGTAGCAAATGTTTCTCGCAACAAGCTTCTGGCACTAATTCGTGGAGCTGTCATAACTTTTTATCCGGCTTTTGTAAGTTGATTTGAACAAATCAGACATTACTCGAAAAAGTTGCTAACAATAATGTTAGGTCATCATCGGTGCGTTCGGAAACGCGGGGCGATCGCAAAAATGACTCTAACTGCTGTTTCGCATCTTCCTCTTCTTTCCACTCGCCAGAAAACCGAAACAAAGGCGCAAAAAACGGCCCGTGCGGCGTGCCTTCCGGGATTTTGAGAGCTAGCATTTGCAAGCCGTCGGAAAAAACTGCCAAGTGCCGCAGTTTTTCCCGCAGTACCTGAAATTGCGCTGTTTCGATCGCATTCGGCGAAATCAAAAAGATGGTTTCGTTGATGTATTCGCCGCAGGGAGGTACAGTCAGGGCGATCGCATTTCCCGCACTGTCACCTGCTACCGCCGCACCGTCGCCGATTTGAGCCACTGCGATTAATTCCGGCGTAGCAACAACCGCAATTAAAGTGCAGGCTAAATCTCTCGCAGCCACTTCCCGCACAGCCGCTTCTGCTTCCACCTGCGCCCGCGCGACTTGCAGTGATGCTGTCAAGAATACTTGCCATTCGTCGTCATGTTGAGGCAGCCTTTCCTGTTGCTGGCAAATCGTTTCAACAACCGCTTCCACAGCAATTTTCGCCCCAACTTCTGCGAGTGCTGCCGAGCCCGCGCCGTCGGCAACTGCGGCTACCAAAACACCATTCGGCAAGAGACGCCAGCAGTGGGCATCTTGACAGGGCTGCGATCTTTTTTCGTGGCTCGTACCTATCACCGATGCCGCTACAACTTGCCAATTGAAGGATGAATTCTGCATTAATAACTCTTTAACTCAAAACTTCGTAAATTTACAACTATGCAAAGTCTGGACGGGTTTATTTATCCCTAATTAGGTGGCGATGCACACCACACCTTACTTATTATGTAGGGCTCCATGCACACCGCACCTTAGCGCTTGTCACTTACTAATGACCAATGACTTCCAACTAATAACTAAACAGTTCCCCATCCGG
Organism: Microcoleus sp. MON1_C5; assembly: GCF_036701875.1. NCBI lineage: Bacteria > Bacillati > Cyanobacteriota > Cyanophyceae > Oscillatoriales > Microcoleaceae > Microcoleus > Microcoleus sp. MON1_C5. The sequence continues at coordinate 98,393 of NZ_JAUBRN010000005.1, forward strand.
GTGGTGGCAGTGCTACTTGTTCATCAATTTTTGAGTGAGAAACTCTCTGCATACTAGCCGACAGCCAGATGAACATCTCTCTAAAGTCTAATCCTCTCAATTTTACAGGCGTGCGCTCGACAATTTGCGCGAGACGGGGGATATTAGCACCTTCCACTCCGACTGCAAAAAATGCTACGCGCTTGTTAGTTTCTTCCTCTTTAATCCGCTGTGCTGCTATTTCCACCACATCGTCGGATTCGCCTTGAGGTTCGCCGTCGGTAATCATGAATACCCACGGGCGGTAGTAGGTAATGCCGTTGTTGCGGTATTCGGATTTGCGGGCAGCAATGGTGTCTAGCGCTTGCTGAATGCCTGCGCCCATGTGGGTTTGTCCTTGAGCTGTCAGCAGTGGCGTCTCGAACTGGTCGGCGGTCACGAAGTCTTGCACGACTTTGATATGATTGTCAAATGAAATAATCGCGACTTCGACTCGCTTTTTAGCTAGTTCGTCTTTAATTAGGTCATTCCTAAAGATTTCCAGCCCCTCATTCAAGGCATCTATGGGTGCGCCTTGCATGGAGCCGGAGGTGTCCAGCAGGAGGACGCAGGGACAGCGCGGCTCTGGGTTTTCGGCAAATTCTACGGCTTCGTCTAGTCTCATGGTTCGGGGTTGACCTGGGAGTGGCTCGATTTCTAGGTTTGTTACTTTACTGTATCAAGTCAGTAACAAATTTAAGTGCAAATTGCTAGGGCGATCGCATTTTACCATTTACGTGAATCGATTTTAGATTTTTGATTGTATATTTTAGATTTGAGAATTGGATGTCTGCCGTCAAAAAAACAAATTTCTTCCGGCCTGTGGTAATATAGACTAATAGTATTACTGCAAAATAAGGATAAATCTTATGATTGCAACAGTCACACAGAAATTAACCTTTGACCAATTCCTTGTAGAATGTCCAGAAGATGGACTCTATGAACTGGTAAATGGAGAAATTGTAGAGATGAATTCTCCAAGAAATCATGATGATGTTGCTAATTTCCTGTTATTTGGCTTCAATGATGAAATCCGGCGACAGAATTTGAATTATGTAGTCAACACTAGAGCCGTTATCAGAACTGTAAGTAAAGCCGGCATCGAACAAGGGCGGAGACCGGATGTCAGCGTAATCGAGCCTGATTTGTGGCGATCGAACCGTTCTGCTTATTCTGCCTTACGAGAACCAATTCAATTGGCTGTGGAAGTAACATCAACAAATTGGGAGGACGATTATATAGACAAATTGGACGAATATCGGCGCCTCGGAATTCCTGAGTATTGGATTGTCGATTATTTAGCAATTGGTAGCAGGGAATTTCTGGGAAATCCCAAAATTCCCACTGTATTTGTCCACCTTTTAGATGCAGAGGGCAACTATCAAAGAAGCGCCTTCAAGGGCAGCGAACGGATTGTGTCGCGGACTTTTCCCGAATTAACCCTGACAGCAGAAGAGGTGATGAATGTTTAACTTCGGTTAATCCAGCTAGCCAGACTATTCTCCATAAAAAATAACTGAAAATATGAAATCTCTTTCTGATAAAAAACTTTCCGATCAAAAAGCTATTAGCCCTTGGAGTTACAAACCTTGGTGGTGTCAGCCTTGGTCGATTCTTTTAACTGGTACTAGCCTGATTAGCGGTAGTTGGTTTTTATTAAAAACTGTTTGGATAACTGTTTTAGTCGCGCTTCCTTTATTAGCTTGGATGGGTTTTTTCTTGTTAGTTTGGCCGAGGTTGATGCTGTCTAGCGGAGTTTTAGATTCTCATCCAGATTAGGTTTTGGTGGTGCACACCCTATGTTTAGGTTTTGGTGGTGTGCACCCTATGTTGTGGGTAAGGTGCGCGGTGCACACCCTACCTTTGAGTGTTTCGCAGTCTAGGTTTGCGGGTAATAGTCTTGAATTGCTTTTACTTCCATCGGGTGGGATTTGAGCGATCGAATTCCCGCTGCTGTAGCTTTGGCACCGGCTATTGTCGTAATAATCGGAATTTTGTAAGTCAAAGCTGTGCGGCGGATAAAGATTCCGTCGGCTCGGGATTCTTCGCCGGAAGGCGTGGTGATAATTAGTTGAATTTTCTCATTCTTGATCGAATCCAACAAATTCGGCCGCCCTTCGTGCATTTTCAATTCCAAATCTACCTCTAAACCTTGCTCTCGCAAAACTTTGCGTGTCCCGTGAGTTGCGACTACTCTGAAACCCAATTCTAAGAATTCCTTGACAACGGGTACAACTGCTAGTTTGTCCCGATCGCGCATCGAAACCAGCAGGGTTCCAAACAGCGGCATCATTTGTCCCGCGCCGAGTTGAGCTTTGGCAAATGCTTTGCCAAAATCGGTGTCAATTCCCATTACTTCGCCGGTCGATCGCATTTCTGGCCCTAACAAGGTATCAGCGCCCGGGAACTTAGCAAAGGGCAATACAGCTTCTTTTACCGAAACATGAGTGGGTATAATCTCTTCAGTAAAACCCAAAGCTTCTAGAGTTTTGCCAGACATGACTCGCGAGGCCATTTTTGCTAAGGGAACTCCGATCGCCTTGGACACAAAAGGCACTGTTCGAGAAGCTCGCGGATTAGCTTCCAAGATGAAAACTTGTTCCCCTTGAACAGCAAATTGAATATTCATCAACCCGATTACTTTCAGGGATTTTGCTAATTCTACAGTCCAGCGGCGGATTGTTGCCAAAGCTGCATCAGGAAGCGTTTGGTAAGGAATAGAACAAGCAGAGTCGCCGGAGTGGATTCCCGCTTCCTCGATGTGCTCCATAATACCGCCGATCGTCACATTGCCCGTAACATCGGCGATCGCATCTACATCAACCTCGATCGCGTTCTCCAAGAACTTATCAATTAAAATCGGATGATCGGGTTCTACTAGCACGGCATAGGTCATGTAACGTTCCAATTCCGTATCGGAATAAACAATTTCCATGGCTCGCCCGCCTAATACGTAACTCGGTCGCACCACTACCGGATAACCGATCCGTTGAGCTACTATTAAAGCATCCTCAAAACTGCGGGCTAAACCGTTAGCAGCTTGCTGAATATCCAATTCCCGCAGAATCTTTTCAAATCGCTCCCTGTCTTCTGCAGTATCAATGGAATCCGGCGAAGTTCCCCAGATTTTTGTTTGTACATCGGGGTGATTTTCCAGAGATTTTTGTAAAGGAACCGCTAATTTCAGCGGCGTTTGGCCGCCAAACTGAATAATTACTCCCTCTGGATTTTCGGCTTCGATGATGTTGAGAACATCTTCTTTTGTTAGCGGTTCAAAATACAGGCGATCGCTCGTATCATAATCCGTCGAAACCGTCTCCGGGTTTGAGTTGACCATAATTGTCTCAAAGCCGTCTTCTCCTAGGGAATAGGAAGCGTGACAGCAGCAGTAATCAAACTCAATTCCCTGACCGATCCGGTTCGGCCCGCCACCTAAAATCATCACTTTTCGTTTGGTGGAAGGCAAAACTTCCGACTCCGGCGCGAGACTGTGGCCTACAGGCGAAACTTTCTTTTCTTCATCGCCCAATTCCCAAATTGCCGCTCCCGCTTCGTAGGTGGAATAATAATACGGTGTAAACGCTTCAAATTCAGCGGCACAGGTATCGACTGTTTTGTAAATCGGAATTACGCCTAACTGTTTGCGGTAAGCGCGGACTTGATCTTCCGATGTTTTGGTGGCGTAAGCAATTTGGCGATCGCTAAAACCCAACTGCTTTACTTCAAACATTGTCTCTTTTGTCAACTGGTCCAACCGCGTTCGTTTCAAGAACTTCTCAGTTTCCAGCAATTCCTGCATTTTATCCAAAAACCAAGGATCGATTCCTGTAAACTCGAAGATATCTTCCACCGACATTCCCATCATCATCGCGTGGCGAACTGTAAAAATCCGATCGGGATTTGGCGTCCGCAATCCGGCGCGAATTTGTTCCAAACTCGGCAACTTTTCCGGTTTGTCGCACCCGAAACCTGCGCGGCCTGTTTCCAATCCCCGCAGGGCTTTTTGGAAGGATTCGTTGAAGCTGCGCCCGATCGCCATTACCTCCCCAACAGACTTCATTTGCGTTGTCAGAGTCGGTTCGGAACCAGGGAACTTTTCAAAGGCAAATCGGGGAATCTTCGTCACCACGTAGTCAATTGTCGGCTCAAAAGACGCCGGAGTTTTCTTGGTGATATCGTTGGAAATTTCGTCTAGGCTGTAACCTACCGCTAATTTTGCCGCCATTTTTGCAATAGGGAAACCCGTTGCTTTCGAGGCCAAGGCGGAGGAACGGGAAACCCGAGGATTCATTTCAATAACGATGAAATCTCCGTTGACAGGATTGACGGCAAATTGAATATTGGAACCGCCGGTTTCGACTCCGATTTCGCGGATAATTTTCACCGAAGCATCCCGCAGGCGCTGATATTCTTTGTCTGTAAGAGTTTGCGCCGGGGCGACGGTGATAGAATCGCCGGTGTGGACGCCCATCGGGTCGAGATTCTCGATCGAACAAATAATCACCACATTATCTGCCAAATCCCGCATTACTTCCAGTTCGTACTCTTTCCAACCAATCAAAGATTGTTCGATCAAAATTTGCGATACTGGACTGGCATCAATCCCGCCTTGGGCCATTTCTTCAAACTCTTCTTGATTGTAAGAAATGCCGCCTCCCGTACCTCCCATTGTAAAAGCAGGACGAATAATTAACGGATAACTGCCGATTTGGTGACCAATTGCTTTGGCTTCGTCGAGAGTGTTAGCAATTCCCGAAGGGCAAACTGCGACGCCAATTCGCGCCATCGCTTCCTTAAATAATAGCCGATCTTCTGCCATTTCAATTGCTGGCAATTTAGCACCAATCAACTCGACATTGTACTTTTCTAAAACGCCATTTTTAGCGACTGCAACTGCTAAATTTAGCGCAGTTTGACCGCCCATAGTCGGTAGAATTGCTTGAGGCCTTTCTTTAGCGATGATTTGTTCGAGGATGGCTGGCGTTAGAGGTTCGATGTAAATGCGATCGGCAGTTTCCGGATCGGTCATAATCGTTGCAGGGTTGGAATTGACCAACACTACTTCAAAACCTTCTTCTCGCAAAGCTTTGCAAGCTTGTGTTCCTGAATAGTCAAATTCGCACGCTTGACCGATAACAATTGGGCCGGAACCAATGAGAAGAATCTTTTTTAAGTCTTGACGACGGGGCATAGGTTCGTAATTAGTAATTGGACAAGGTGGAGGATTAATTTGATATTTTGCCTCAGTCTTAGAAACAGGCTTTCTGAGCTGTTCCCCCCAAAGCTTACTCAAAATAGTGCAAGTTTTGTTGTTAATTTGAAATTGTGCACCATTCTCAGCATTTTGGAAGCAGAACCTCGCAACTCCGGCTGACAGACACCCCCAGCTAACCAGAAATATTGATGAGAAAAGGGTGCGGTCGATCGGTAAATCAAGACTATTTTAAGTGTTGCGGTCAAATCGTGTTCTAAAATACACAATCCCGGTATTCCGCCTGATTAATCATTGTAGAGACTTAGGCCAAGGCGTGTCCTGACTGTGGGGAACGGATAAAATTAACCGGGTTGGATGATGAAATTTCCCCATCGCCCTCGGAGGATGTGACAATCGGAGATCCAGCCATGTAGCCGCAGCGATGGAGGACACGGCCGGGCCCCGTGTCCAAAGCGTGTCAACTTAAGCCCATCGTCCGCCAGTCCTCCCACCTGCCCGTCAGTCCGCCAGGGAATGAATTCCCTGTCTAATAGCTAAAGTCCTCTCTAAGAGGACTAATGAGTTTAAAAGTGTTCTTCTGAGTCCTCATAGCGAGGGCTTGAGTTTTGAGGAAGGGGTTTCAACCTCTCTCGGACTGAGGGTTTAACGTGTTTGTTGACAGGACGAAAGGCAGGGTGTCGTTTCCCTACCGTATTTCATCCTATTTTTAAGCTTTGCGCGATCGGCGAATGAGTACGCTAATCACTTGTCCCGGCTTTGCACCTCGCTGCGGCGGGCTCCAATCGCCGACGGCGGCAAATCCCAGTCGGTACAAGGTGTGGATGGTTTCTAACACGCCTGCGCGGGAACCGACAACCGTTATCCGCACGACTTCCTGTTCGGATAATGCTGAGTTGTCATTTGGACGATCGGACAAGTTATCGTCAGGTACGAATTCCTGTGACATAATATTGTCTCCTGGTTTTTGGTTTTCTAGGAAAACCCAAAAACCCAGCCGCCCCGCACGTTAACACAGAGCAGGGCGGCTACAGAGAGTGTTAAAATTCTCCATTAGCCTCCATACTGCTTACTCAGTTTGGCGGTTAGCTGTCCATTGCTGTTGGTAGCAGCTTTGGGCAGTGCAACTAGATTTTTGAGCGACGCGGGCTGCCTCCTCTGCAAGCAAAGCAACCTTAATTTCACAGCGTAGCCGCATAGGGGGGCCGCCGTCAATCGATTTAAGATTTTGGATTTTAGATTTTAGATTGAGATTTTTCTCCAACAACTCTCGCACTCTCCCCTTCTCCCACTCTCTCCCTCTCCCTCAATCCAACCTACTAGATGAGGGAATGCGCCGAGGAAGAGGTAAAATATGGAATCGTTCCAAAAGCTTAAAATCAAAAATCAAAAATAAAGATATGCCTAGAACACAAGTGCGAATATTCCGTGCACCTGCTGCTTGAGGGCAACCACATCAATTTTAGATTTTAGATTTTAGATTTTAGATTGTCCTCCAACAACTCTCCCTATCTCCTATGCCTAGAACTCCCAGCGAATATTCCGTGCACCTGCTGCTTGAAGGCGGCCACCGCGAAGAAATCCGTTTTTCAACGCTGCAAGATTTTCAACAGTGGTATAAAACTCTGGTTCCCAAACAAGATTCGTCAGAATTTGTTAATGTCCCGATCAAAAATATTCAAGGCGAATACATGGTAGTTCGGCCTACCAGCGTTCTCGCAATTCGCGTAGAACCGGTATTTACTTCTAGCGTCGAACGATACGATGAATAAGGAAAAGTATCAATTGAGTAGGAAAGATTGGAAATTGAGCAAGATTTTTCGCTATCAGCTATTAGCCATCGCCTGTTGCGTTTTGGCGATTGCTTTTTCGGTGCCCGCCGTTGCAGCCCCGCCACTGCAACCAATTAGTCTAAATCAATTGCAAGCTGGCGAGTCGGATGATCTCGCCTTTGACGCTCAAATCTGGGGCGAAAATGGCAAACCGGGCGATCGGGAATTGCTGTTAAAGTCGATCGACAACAGCCTCCGCTATCTCAATACATCGGCGGCCGCCACTGCTTACAGCCGCTATCCAGTCGCAGGAGTTACGCGCGATCGAGTTCGGCGTTCTCTCGATCGATTCCGCCAATTAGTTGTCAGTTCCACAACCCCTGCACAACTCCAGGAATCGGTCAAGCGCGAATTTGTATTTTACAAATCCACGGGCAAAGATGGCAAAGGAACAGTCGCATTTACAGGTTATTTCGAGCCGACTTACGCAGCATCTCGCACGCCTAATTCCGAATACCGTTATCCCCTGTACCGGATGCCGCCAAACATGGCATCTTGGCCGAAACCTCACCCGACAAGATTGCAATTAGAAGGCGAAGATGCTTTGCAGGCAAGTAAAGGATTGCTGCGGGGATTAGAATTAGTTTGGTTGCGCGATCGCTTCCAGGCATTTCTCGTGCACGTCCAAGGTTCTGCGAGATTGCAGCTAACAGATGGTAGCGTGATGACCGTCGGTTTTGCAGGCAAAACGAGTCACAGTTATACAGGAGTCGGGCGAGAATTAGTTAAAGACGGAAAGTTTACTTTAGAAGAGTTAAATTTGCCGAAACTAAGGGAATATTTCACCAACTTTCCCGGAGATATGAACAAATATTTGCCGAAAAATGAAAGCTTTGTATTCTTTCGGGATACTAATGGAGTTCCAGCCACAGGAAGCATTGGAGTGCCAGTAACTGCCGAAAGGTCGATCGCCACCGATAAAGCTTTAATGCCCCCTGGCGCACTAGCATTAATCAGTACAAAACTCCCTTATCCGAATGCGGCGGGACAACTCGAACAAAATGCGGTAAATCGCTACGTTTTGGATCAGGATACCGGCGGTGCAATCAAAGGTGCGGGGAGAGTTGACGTATTTATGGGAACGGGGGATTTAGCGGGCGATCGGGCTGGTTTTATCAACTCGACAGGAGAACTGTATTATCCGCTTTTAAAGTAGATTAATTCTACTTGATGTGATTGTTTGCTGTGCGTTGCAATCCCGGACACGGCAGTGCCGTGTCCCTATAGATATTATCGCCGACAATCTCTATGTAAATTGCTATAAAATAGAAAATACCCACCCTCCCAACCGCACAAATGCTAAACAAAATTTGGCAATTCTTCAAACGACTAATTCAGCGAATATTGGGAACCCAAACCCCGCCCACCCCGCCTTCAGAAAATACCACCATCCGCCCAACCTTAACTGACGCTGAATACGAGTCGAAATTCATGGAAATTCTCGAAGGAGTGAATGTCGGTTGGAGTCGCGGGGATGTAGCGGGATTCTTAATCGCAAGACGCCTTAAAGATGGTGAATTAGCGGCTTGGTTGCGACGGTTTGGGAAAAGATTGTTAGAGGGCGAACATGATGACACCGCTGCTACGGATGCGGTGGCATCGCTGCAGGAATTGGCGCAGCGGCTGGTATTGTTAGGTAGAATTGGCAGCGGGGAGTTGTCAGAGGTTGCGAGGCAAATTGGGCGGGAGATATTGACACGATTTCCGCTGCCGGAGGTTGAGGAGGAGGATACAAAGGGAAGGGTGATTGAGGCGGTGTTTGTTGGGGATGGTTTGGGTTTTTCTGGGGAAGTGAACCGCAGAGGCGCTGAGGGTGCGGAGGCAGAATCGGAAGTTAATGTAGATGCTGAGGCGTGGTGCGTTCGAGGGAATGAGCAGTATAATTTAGGAAGATTTGAAGAGGCGATCGCATCTTATAATCAGGCAATTGCTCTCAAACCAGACTATCACGATGCTTTGCACAACCGAGAGGTAGCGCAACGTAAGTTAGGCGAAATTAAATAGGCGAACTCGCTTTTATATACAATTTATACTAGGTATTGCGAGCGAGCTGATACTATTAATAATTAATGGTCGTTTTCGCGGCTAGTTATCATACATTTAAAAGAGAAGTTTGAGGACTTCAGTCCTCAGTACCAACTTAATTTGTAAGGTGTGTTAGGCGCACATACAATAGGTTTATACTATTAAAATTAGTCCCAAATTATTGCATCCAAAACCCACATCGAATGACACAAGTAATCGGCATTGACTTAGGCGGAACCGCAATTAAACTCGGCAGATTCGGCGAAGACGGCATTTGTCATCAATCCTTAACTGTTCCAACTCCTCAACCGGCAACGCCAGAAGCCGTTTTAGCTACAATGACCGATGCTATTTTACAACTGAATCCGGTCGAAAATGCTGTAAGTGCGATCGGCATCGGCACTCCAGGCCCCGCAGACGCCGCCGGCCGTATAGCCAGAGTAGCAATTAACCTCAAAAACTGGCATAACGTCCCGTTAGCTGACTGGTTGGAAGCTAAAACCGGACTGCCGACCATGTTAGCAAATGATGCCAACTGTGCCGGGTTGGGAGAAGCTTGGTTGGGCGCAGGCAGGCACTTTAAAGACCTAATTTTAATAACTTTAGGTACAGGAGTCGGCGGTGCAGTTATCCTAGACGGCAAACTATTTGTAGGTCATCAAGGCGCGGCCGGAGAACTAGGATTGATTACTATAAATCCCGACGGCCCGGAATGCAACAGCGGCAATCGCGGTTCTTTAGAACAGTACGTTTCGGTGCAAGCAATTCGCCGGGAAACGGGTTTGGAACCTGTAGAATTAGCAAATTTAGCCAAGTCGGGAGATGCCAAAGCTTTAGAATATTGGCAAAATTACGGGCGCTATCTGGGTATCGGTTTGGCAAGTCTCATTTATATTTTGACGCCGGAAGCTATTATTCTCGGCGGTGGAATTAGTGCAGGTGCTGAATTTTTCTTGCCGCAGGTTCGAGAAGAAATTGAGCGGCGGGTTCTGCCGAGTTCTCGCGAAGATTTGCAGTTATTGGTTGCTGAATTGGGAAATCAAGCAGGCATGGTAGGGGCGGCCAAATTAGCTTGGCAGCTTGTTCAATAGTTAAAATTTAAAAAAGCAGCGCATTTTACTGCGCTTTTTTCATATCTAAAATTACGGTGCAACCTAAGCACTTTAGCTCAAAAAAAATAAAATGAATGTGAGGAGTTACTCAACATAATCTCCCTTGATTGTTCATGCTTCTAACTAATGACTAATGACTAATGACTGCTTCATGGCAGAGATTGTCCAGTCGTATTTTTAATGTATTCCTGAATTTCTTGATAAGTTTCCGGGTTGCTTTGGCGGAGGATAACAATATTAGTTGCGCTGTCAGGCAGGCAAAAGCTTAGCCGACCGTTTTGTTCGCAAGCAAAAGAGCTAATTCGACTCATATCGATCGCAAATTCTTTGCGGTCATAATGAATTTTAATCCACGATCCTTTAGAATTGCGATCGATGGTTTTTTTGAGGTAATCGAGAACTTGCTTGTAAGCCTCATAATTGCCTTGGGGATTGAGGATAATCGGCTGACTGCTATTAGGCAGCCAAAAGGTGAGACGCTTGTTATCCAGTTCGCTAGAAAAAGCACTAATAGTGTCAAGGTCAATTATGTATGTACTTTTCTCATAAGTAATTTTGCTCCAATAAGCCACAAAGCCTCCTCAAACCTGTGTTTCCTGGTATTTTAGGATAGTTTGACAACTCATACCATTTTAGATTTTAGATTTTAGATTTTAGATTGGGCATGACTGATGACTATCAGGGTTTGGAACCTGCCTAAAGTGGCATTTTTTTTTACTGGTATCACCTTTGAAATCAAAGCTAAAAAGTTAAGTAAAAATATCAGCATTTTTACCATCTGCCTTCTGCCTTCTACCTTCTGCCTTTTGCCTTCTCCCTTCGGGTACTATCCCCCAACCCCTATGCTAGGGCTCAGGGGTGAGATTTTTCACGGGTTGAGAATGCTGCCCGATATCATGTCCGGTAAGTGCGACCCGAATCAAATCCGATTGTTGGGTTGGGCGGGTGAGAGTACGATGCATTGTCTGCCTGATTTTAATATGGTGTACTCTCACCCGCCCCTACAGACATCTAATATATCAGAACTAATCGATCGAACATGATATGAGATCAGTTTCCTGCAAGTTTCCCGGCCACCAAGTCGCGCCCCTCAGCTTCTAAAAAATCCTGATTTCCCTGCACGCTCGCCGCCTCGATAAACCCCTGAAACAAGGGGTGGGGGGCGCTAGGTCGAGATTGGAATTCGGGGTGAAATTGACAGGCTATGAAAAAGGGATGGTTGGGCAATTCGATCATTTCTACCAATCGGCCGTCGGGAGATGTCCCGGAGACTGCATAACCTGATTCTAAGAAAAGATTGCGGTAGGCGTTGTTAAATTCGTACCGGTGGCGGTGCCGCTCGTAAATCACTTCTTTCTGATAAAGTTTGAAAGCGAGGGTGTCTGGGTTGACACGGCACGGATATAAACCCAGCCGCATTGTACCGCCCAAATCAACTACATCTAGCTGTTCTGGCAATAAATTAATTACCGGATTTGCGGTATCTGGGTTAAATTCAGCGCTGTTGGCATCCTCTAGTTGGGCGATGTTGCGCGCCCATTCAATCACAGCACACTGCATCCCCAAACACAATCCCAAAAAGGGTATTTTATGGTGTTTGGCATATTCGATCGCGGCTATTTTGCCGTCTACTCCCCGAACCCCAAAACCTCCGGGCACAAGAATGCCCTTGATATCTTTGAGATAACTTTCGATGTTTCCCGATTCTAAATCTTCTGAGTTAATCCAGTGCAAATTCAGGTCGCAGCCGATCGAGATTGCTGCGTGCCGCAAAGCTTCGACCACCGAAAGATAAGCATCGTTCAACCGCACGTATTTGCCCACCAAAGCAATATCAATCTTGTGGTTAGGATTGTAAAGCCGCTTGACTAAGGTTTGCCACTGAGTCAAATCGGGGCGGCGCGGTTCGAGTTGCAGCAAATTGATGCTTTGTTCCGCTAAACCTTCCTGTTCCATCATCAGCGGCACTTCGTAGATACTTTTGGCATCTTGAGCGGTGATGACACATTCTTCGGGCACGTTGCAGAATTCCGACAATTTCTGTTTCATGCCCAAAGACAGCGGGCGATCGCACCGACAGACTAAAATATCTGGTTGAATGCCGATCGACCGCAATTCCTTCACCGAATGCTGAGTCGGTTTAGTTTTCATCTCCCCAGCCGAAGGAATCCAAGGTATCAGCGTGACGTGCATATACACAACATTTTGCCGGCCGACATCCTTGCGAAACTGCCGAATTGCCTCCAAAAACGGCAAAGATTCAATATCTCCCACCGTTCCGCCGATTTCCGTAATCACGACATCGGGATTAGTATTTTTTGCTACCCGATGAATTCGCTCTTTAATCTCGTTAGTGATGTGCGGAATCACCTGCACCGTACTCCCCTGATACTCGCCGCGGCGTTCTTTGTTGATTACCGCTTGATAAATGGAACCCGTGGTGACGCTGTTGAGGCGTGACATGGAAGTATCGGTAAAACGCTCGTAGTGCCCCAAATCCAGGTCTGTTTCCGCACCGTCTTCCGTCACGAAGACTTCTCCGTGCTGAAACGGGCTGAGAGTGCCGGGGTCAACGTTAATATAGGGGTCTAGTTTCAAAATCGAGACCGAATAGTCCCGCGACTTCAATAGGCGGCCCAACGAAGCAGCGACTATTCCCTTGCCGATGCTGGAAACCACGCCGCCGGTCACAAACACAAATTTGCTCATAGGATTTTCGACTTTAGATCTTTCTCATTTAAGAAGGTAACACTCAACTCTAAGAGCTAAAATCAAAAATTGTCCAGCAGTGTTTGACCATTTCTCAAATACGGCTGGGGATACGACGAGTAGCCCATTTGCTCGATCGGGCGGTTTGCGGGGGTTTTGAGTTCGTAGGCCAATTTCAAAACTGTTGATTGTTCATCAGTTCGCTTTGGGCGGATACCAGTCATATCAAATCCGTTAGCATCGGAATAGTAAATTCGAGTTCACTGTTGACTGTTGACTGTTCACGGCGTCAACAGTCAACAGTCAACAGTCAACCGTCAACATCATTCCGGTGTAACCGGAAATGATATCAAGGGCGATCGATCTTTTGAGAAAACCACCTTCACCCAGGCTTTTTTCCCTTCCTCACAAATATGTCTGCAACCGATCTGTCACATCTGACACACTGGCCAACTCTAAGACGGCCTCCCCTAAATTCTCTAATTGCTCAGCGGATAACTGACTGATGCGAGTTTGAATCTCCGACGACAACTGGCCGACACGGCGCTCCAACAGCCGCACAACTAACTCGAACTTTCCTTGTTTGATGCCTTGTTCGATCCCTTGTTCGATGCCTTGTTCTCTCCCGATTCTGGTAGCTTTGGTAATTGCACCGCGCTGGTCTTGAATAAAAATTTCTCGCCTTTCTAAATCTTCCAATTCATCAGGATCGAGATTCGCTTCATTCGCAATTGCAAAAGCCTGTCGGAGTTCCGGCACATTTCCCAACTCTTCGAGAACCGACCGTAAAATTTGAGCAGTTTTCATGAAATCTCTCCACTTATCTGTCAGCGTTTCTAACTCCTGTAATGTCTTGTCAAATTTTGGTAACTCAACAAATACAAGTTCAAATTTATCAGCGAGATAGTCGGTTAAAAAAGTTTTTTATTTGAAAACCAAGCGCGAAATCAGTGTTTCCAGATGCTCAAACATTTGAAAACCTGTAATCGCCAGAGCAATCACAGGGTTTAACAAGCTGTAACCGCTTCCTGTGCTTAGATGCAGCGAATAAGCTTTAGTAGCATTGTTGGATAAAATTCGCTCCTAAAATGACTATACATTCCCTACTTGCATTTCAATAGTTACCGTTTCGTTGCCATCAATCTTAGCTTTGACATCCAAGTAAGTATCTTTGAATCCTTTGATTTTTGGAGCCAAATAGGGGTCGATTATTTCTAAATTCTCGATGACTGGCTGTGCTTCGTAGAGCATGGCATTCAAGAAACTAATCAAAATGTCCTTAGTCTCAGCAGACCCGAAGATTTTTTCAAAGGCAAAGTGGGTTTTGGGATTAATAAAATTCATGGCAATTTCAATTTATTAGAGCTTGAGAGGTTGAGGTTAGAGTTATTTAATTATTTAACTATCAGACCATCTTATAGGTTGGGTTCGCGGACGATCGCCCCAACCGACCTCACCCAAATACGGATCGAGCGGCCGACAGCAGTCGCCCTGAGCAATCATGGCTTCGACAAAAGTTCCAGCGCCCAGTCCGCCCCTAGGCGGGTCAATCTAAAATCTAAAATCTAAAATCTAAAATCAGCCCTACGCGCTCAGTCATTTTTCCCAGAAAGCTAACTCAGGAACGTTTCGCGAAGCGTAAAGTCATGGTAAACAAAGCACCTCAAGTCTGCTAAAAAAAAACAGCTATGAAGTTTGTCTGCGTTCTATCCGCTCAACGGTTGCTTTCTGCTGGTATCGCATTGCTCGCAGCCATCGAGTGTGGCGCGTGGCTCGCTCCAAATACGGCGCGGGCAAAAGCTCCTGGGGAAAATTATTCGTCTGTGTCGCCGAAAATCCTCGCTAGTAACGATGTTAATTGCAATGGGTCGCGAGCTGCACAAAATCGGTGTCCAGTCGGCGGTTTGTTCGTCAAAACTCCAAATACGACCTCAGAACAAGTCTTTCCTCTCAAGCAGACTGAAGTTAAAGCCAAAATAGCTGGCAATATCTCCCGCGTCGAAGTTGTTCAGAAGTTTGAAAATCCTTTTCCTGAATCTATAGAAGCTGTTTATATATTTCCTTTGCCCGACGAAGCGGCGGTGGACGATATGGAAATTAAAATAGGCTCACGCACTATTAAAGCTGATATCAAACTGCGCGAGGAAGCTTTGGAAATTTACGAACAAGCCAGAAAGCAAGGCCGGAGTGCGGGTTTGTTGGAACAAGAACGCGACAATATTTTTACTCAGTCTCTCGCTAATATCAAACCCGGAGAAAAAATTGAAGTTACGATTCGCTACACGGAAAGTCTCAAGTTTGCCGGCGGCGATTATGAATTTGTGTTTCCAATGGTGGTAGGGCCGCGCTATATTTCGGGAAATTCGACCCCCCCCTTAGCAAGGAGGGGCGATAGTTCTGAGTCTCCCGGGGCGAGAAATACGACCCCCCCCAACCCCCCCTTAGCAAGGGGGGGCGATTCTCAATCCTCCCCCTTAGCAAGGGGGGGCGATTCTCAATTCCCCCCCTTAGCAAGGGGGGGGCAGGGGGGGGTTAATACCGATGCCGATCGCATTAACCCGCCTGTTTTGCCTCCGGGAACACGATCGGGTCACAATATCGCTGTTTCGGTAGAAATAGATGCCGGAGTTGCGATCGGCGATGTCCGCTCTACTTCGCATCAAATTACAACTGACCGCAGCGGCAATATTGTACAAGTCCAATTAGCCAATTCTGACACAATTCCCAATAAAGATTTAATTCTGCGCTATCGGGTGGCGGGCGAAAATACTCGGGCAACTATTTTGACTCAATCCGACAAGCGGGGCGGTCATTTTGCTACTTATTTGATTCCGGCATTAAACTACAAAACTAATGAAATTGTACCCAAAGATGTCGTGTTTCTGATGGATACTTCCGGTTCTCAGCAGGGCGAACCGCTGGCAAAATCAAAGGAGTTGATGCGCCGCTTCATTCAAGGGCTGAATCCCAACGATACTTTTACTATTATTGATTTTGCCAATACTGCGACAGCGCTTTCAACAACTCCTTTAGCAAATACTCCAGAAAATCGGCAAAAAGCAATTAATTATATCGAAAAGTTGCAGGCTAACGGTGGCAGTGAATTGCTTAACGGCATTCAAGCAGTGATGAATTTTCCGGCTCCGGCAACGGGAAGGCTGCGGAGTATTGTATTAATTACTGACGGTTACATTGGTAATGAAAATGAAGTGCTAGGGCGGGTTCAACAGAGTCTGAAACCGGGAAATCGACTTTATAGTTTTGGGGTCGGCGGTTCGGTGAATCGGTTTTTGATTAACCGTTTGGCGGAAGTGGGAAGAGGCACTTCTCAGGTAATTCGTCAAGATGAACCGTCGGCAGAAGCGGCAGAAAAGTTTTTTCGTGAAATTAATAGTCCGGTATTGACTAATATTCAAATTAGTTGGGAAGGAATGGGGGAAAAACCGCAGATTTATCCGATCGCACCCCCAGACTTGTTTGCCAGTGGGCCGCTGGTTTTGTTTGGCAAAAAGACAGATCGAACTAACGGCCAACTTCGCATTCGCGGCACTCTTGCAGGTGGCAAAGCTTACGAGCAAGTTTTACCTGTTAATTTTGCTCCATCCGGCGGGCGGCAGCGGGAGTCAACTTCAGTCGCAGCAGGCGCTACGGATTTTGGCAATCCGGCGGTAGCTCAACTTTGGGGGCGATCGCGCATTAAAGATTTAATGAATCAAATGTTTGGTGGTGAGACTAAATCTCTGGTGGAAGCTGTGACTAATACTGCTCTGACTTATCGGTTGCTGTCGGAATACACAGCTTTTGTGGCTGTGAGCGAAGAAGTGCGAGTCGAAGCAGATGGAACTCGTCGTCGAGTGCAAGTGCCTGTGGAATTGCCGCAGGGTGTCAGCTATGAAGGTATTTTCCAGTGGGAGGGGGCAGAGCCAACTAGGGGCGGCACTCGCAGCGTTACCTCGAATCGCAACTCGGCACCCGTGAGTCCAGCTCCTGCTATGCCGCGGCAGCCCGGTTACGGTCAGTTGCAACCCTCGCAGCCAAAGGTTTCTCGCCTCCAAGTAGTTAGCGCCGAAGGGTTAGATGCCGGGGCACTCGCCGCTTTGACTCAATACCTGCAATCTGTTAATCTCCCGGCGGGGGTTAGGGGTGAAACGGTGTGGGAGTTATCGGTACAAGAAGGCCGCGTTGCCCGAGTGGCGATCGACCCTCAAACCTCGACGATGCAAGCAACAGACGCCGTAGAGAGTCTCAAGAGTGTCTTGAGTTCCTGGCAACCTCCCGCAGGATTCAAGGGCACGCTGCGCCTGAAGTTGCGAATAACGGTCGATCGTTAAGCAAGGACTATCTATGTCACAAAACATTAACTTTTAATTCAAAAATACCGAAAGGGCGATCGCTACCGCGTGGAACATATAAAATCTTTATTAAGAGATTGCCTTTAAACAGGAAGTCATGTTAATGAAATTTATACCGTTTGAGGCAAACGCTAAAACAGTTTCCTTTCTGAAACAGTTTCCTTTCTGAAACAACCTTAACAGTAAAGATTTCTGGATCGAAACCCCCCAATCATAGAAGGTATGATGCCCTATGGAAGTTAGTGAACTGCTAAACAATTACGAAAAAGGAGAAAGAGACTTTACTGGAGCCGACCTCAGCGGGAAAAACCTCAGCGGAGCAATCTTAATCGGAGTCAACCTTTCGCGAGCTAATCTTTCCGGGGCGAACCTCAGCAGGGCGTTTCTCACCAAAGCAGCACTCAAAGGTGCACTGCTGCACAGAACAAATCTGAGTTTTGCCAAAATGGGTGAAACCCAGCTCTCAGGTGCAGATTTGACAAAAGCTAATTTGAGTGGAGCTTTTTTGGTAAAAGCAAAATTGCCGAGAGCAAAGTTAAGTGGCGCAACTTTAACTGGTGCCAACCTGCGCGGTGCTGTGTTGTGGAATGCCAATTTGTGCAGCGCCGACTTGCAATTAGTTAACTTGCTGGGCGCGAATCTGATGGCAGCTAATTTTAAGTGGGCCAACCTTTACGGTGCAAAGCTCAATAGTGCAAAACTTTTTGGAGCTCAATTAACCGGAGTCAGTTTGCGGCGAGCGCACTTGACAGGGGTGAATCTGTGCGGTGCAGATTTGAGCGGTGTCAACGTGAGTGAAGCTAAACTAATGGGAGCTAATTTGGAAGGCTCGAATTTGGCGGGGGCGAATTTCAGCGCGGCTCAGTTGCCTGGGGTGAAGTTGGCGGGTGCAAACTTAACCGGGGCTAAGTTGAGGGGAAGTTGTTTGAGAGGAGCAAATCTGAATTGGGCAAAGCTGTGTCAAGCAGATTTGATGTCAGCAGATTTGAGCGAGGCGACGTTAATAGGAGCTAATTTAGATAATGCTTTGTTGGCGGGAGCTATTTTGCCGGAATCTACTAGGCGCTATTTTTCTTTAGCTGGGGCTGGCAGAGTCAATTCTTGGGAAGTTACGGAAATTAAAAATGGGTAATGGGAAAGGGGGAATTTGGAAGTGTGGAATTGGTAATTGCGTATCTGAATTGGATTTTTGGGCGGGCATCCCGCCCAACCCCTACTCCCCACAATAATTTCTTCCAACTTGACTGTAAAATTTAGATGCGACACGCTCGATTAAATCCGGTAACTAGAATTATTAAAAGTGGTAGATATCCGCGCCTGACAAGGCATTGCCCTGTAGCTACAAAGAATTACGCTCAAGGTTTTCTGTTGAAATCAATTCTTTAATCTCAAATCTAAAATCGCTATGACTGTTAATTTTGGGGTGGTGCTGGTAACTGCGGCATCGGAGGCGGAGGCGGAGAATCTCGCTAAATCTTTAGTTGAACACAAGCTGGCTGCTTGTGTGAGTGTATCGCCAATTCGCTCTATTTATACTTGGCAAGGCGAGATTCATGCCGAGTCAGAGTGGCAGTTGGTGATTAAAACTGATATGGCTAAATTTGAGGCTTTAAAAACAAAAGTTCAGGAACTCCATTCCTATGAAGTTCCCGAAATTATTGCTCTTCCTATTATCGCTGGCAGCGATGCTTATCTCAATTGGCTGGGAAAATCTTTAAGTTTGTAGTCAAGACTTTAGTGCTAAAGTGTCAAATGAAGAGGGACGGAAGTCCCTACTACAAATGGTCAGAAACCTAGGAATTATGACTGGTAGGGCCGATGACGCCGATTTTATGGCGAAAACTTAGTTCGCCGCCGAACCAGCCTGTAATGCCCAGCAAAGCTGCAACGACGATCGATATTGCTAAACCTGTATATACGATCGGCTCAGCCGGATTTCCTTGTCGCAACACCAGGTTAATCAGGGTAAGTACCATAACCGCCACATTGCCGCCCATGTGCAACCAACCGGCACTGCGCTCGCGCACTCTTTTAACTTTGAAAAAATCTAAAAAGCCCGTGATTGCGGCCAAAATCCCCGCAGCAAAACCGACACCCATCAGCCAAACCGAAGCTCTCGCCCAAAACGGATCGCTTGTGAGCCAATAACCGATGTCCGTACCCGCGGCTCCTACTAAAAAGGCTACCGGAAAGATGACGATGATGGGGTGGATGGGATGGCCTGCAACTGAAAGCGTACTCGTAATGCCGGCGTCGCGATACTCTGTATCGAGACTTTCGAGAATCGGCGGAAGATTGGGATAGGGCGTACTATTTCTGGGATTTGTTTCCATGATTTCTACGATAACTTTTGTACAACAAAGCCGTTTTTATTCGATTGAACTTAATCCCAAATCCGCTCGCCATTTTCGTCAACGCGGGCCTGGCGAATTACGTCGGAAATTTCATCGGCGTCTTTGACGTGGTGCAGGGCTTTCTTTTCCCCATCGGCTTCTTCTACCATCACATAAGTTGGAACTGTAACAACATCGCCCGTGATGTCTGGCACGTGGTCTACCGCCAGTTGCTGGGCTTTTTCTTCGAGGGTTTGCGGTTCGTCGGAAATGCGATCGCCCGGATTGACCGTGCGCTCCATATCTTTGCCTGGTTTGTCGATACTCATAAAAACCTCTCTGGTATTTCTAATTTTTTGCTGACTCTAATTCCTACTATTGAACGAAAAATCTCCCTGCACAAACATCTCCCGAGGGGTGGAACTTTTAGTTATGCCGATCGCAGGCAGCCTCTTCCTGTAGGTAGAGGTTTTTCGATTGGTTCCGAAAAAACCTAAGCTAAAATCTAAGCATGATATTTTCCTTCCCTTTGAGTTTCCCATGAAAAGTTACGATTGGATTGTTGTCGGCGGTGGCATTACGGGTGCATCACTGAGTTACGAACTGGCCAAAAAAGGTTTTGCTGTGCTGCTTTTGGAACGAGATGCTACCCTGCAAAATGCTACTCGTTTTAGTTACGGCGGCTTGGCTTATTGGTCGGGAACGACAGATTTAACTCGGCAATTGTGTCGGGAAGGTATCGAACGCCACCGCCATTTATCGGCGGAATTAGATGCTGATACTGAGTTTCGCGAGTTGGATTTGTTGCTGACAATTGATGCGGGCAATGATGCCGAAAAAGTGGCGTCTAATTACGCGCATTTTGCGATTGTTCCGCAGCTTTTGAGCGTTGCAGAAGCTGGCGAGTTGGAACCTTTGCTGAATAAAAGTGCGATCGCCGGAGCTCTGACTGTGCGCCACGGTCACATTTCGCCGACTTCCACAAATAAAGCTTATTGTCAAGGGTTTCTGCGGTTGGGAGGAACGATAGAATTTGCTGAAGTAATTGGGTTTATAGAAGAGGGAAATCGGATTTCGGGAGTCAAGACGGCGCAGGGAATTTATCGTTGTGAAAATGCTGTGGTTTGTGCTGGAGGTTGGAGTCGGAGTTTGCTGAAAGCCGCTGGTGTTTCTGTGGGAGTTTATTTTACTCGCACGGAGATTTTGGAAACTGCACCTGTGGATTTGAAACTCAGGACTTTGGTGATGCCTGCGGTATTAAAACGTTTTGAATTGGAAGCTGAATCGAGTAGAATTGAGGTGGATTTTCTTTGGGATGAACCGGGTAAAGAGTTACAGCCGCCGATTTTAGATTCGGGTGCAATTGGGTTTAAGGATGGGAGTTTGCGAATCGGGCAATTGTCGCGCACTTTGAGCGATTTGAATGCTAAAGTCGATCGCGAAACCAGCGAAACGGCAATTCGTGCAGGAATTGGCAAGGTTTTGCCCGATTTGGCAGGTTTACCCGCAACTTGGCACGAGTGTATTGTGGCATTTAGCGCTGATAATTTGCCTGTAGTGGGCCCGATTGCCGATCGCCCTGGATTGCACGTTTTTTCTGGTCTCAGCAATCCTTTGGTGATTGTACCTGCTTTGGCTGAGCGATTTGCTAATTGGGTGGGGGGCGAAGAAGATAGGGCGATCGAGCTTTTGTCTCCCCATCGATTTATTGCAGAAAAAAGTTCGGCAACGGATTCTGTAACGGATGTAACGGATGTCAGGAAGAAGGAAGAAGGAAGAAGGATAGATGACTACTGACTACTAACTAAAAAAGGCAGCGCGACAATAAATGTAGTACCTTTGCCGATCGCACTTTCTACACTTATTGTACCGCCGTGCAGGTCAACTATGTGTTTGACAATGCAGAGTCCCAAACCCGATCCTTTAATCTTGCCTACATTACCACCCCGTTCAAACTGCTGAAATAGTTTTCCTTGATATTCTGGTGTCATTCCAATTCCCTCATCTCGAACGCACAAAATTATCTGTTGGTTTTCGCAGCTTAAGTCTAAACTGACCTTGCCGCCGTTTGGAGAATATTTAATGGCGTTTGAAAGCAAATTAGTCAGAAGGTGGTGCAGTAGTTTTGCATCGAGATTGGCGTACAGCGGATTTGTGTGACTGCGGAAATGTACTAGGTGTTTTTCGGTGACGATAGGTTGCAGTTCTTCTAAAATAGAATTGCATAAATCCGTCGCATTGATAGGATTTAAATTTAAGGAAATTTTCCCGGATTCTGCTTTGCTCAGCATTAAAATATCTTCCAGCAGCCCACTCATATTACTGACGGCTCTTTTAATCCGATCGACATTTTTATTGGTGGTTCCGAGGGTTCTCTGCACTTCGCTATCTTCTAGCATTTCAGCCGATAACTGTATGGTAGTTAAAGGAGTGTTTAAATCGTGGTAAGCCATTGAAATAAAGCGCGATCTATTTTCATTTTTTTCTGCTGCTAACGCCATTAATTTTTTCAGACTAACTGCTTCTTGATGTTTGCTCAGTGCTATCTTGATAGTGGCGTGCATTTCTCTTTCTTTAAAAGGTTTGAGCAGGTAGCCGTAAGAACCAGTATTTTCGGCTCGCTGCAAAGTTTCGTCGTCAGCATAGGCAGTTGTATAGATAATTGGTATATCTAATTCTTGATTAATTATTGCTGCTGTTTCTATACCGTCAATGTCGCCTTTAATAACTATATCCATTAAAATTAAATCTGGTCTTAGTTCGCGGGCGCGTTGGATTGCATCCGCTCCTGAAGAAACGATATCGGCGATTTGATATCCCAATTTTTCTAATTTAGGAGATAAATTTTTAGCAATTAACAGTTCGTCTTCGACAATCAAAATATTAATTGGTTTTTCGGGAAAACTCATATTTTTACAATCTTTGAAAGTAGTTTAACTCGTTAAATTTTAAGTGAAAGGATGTACCAAATTCTCTGGATATTTCGATAGTTCCTTCTAACTGCTCGGTTAAAGTGCAGACAACTTGAAACCCCATCGAGTGAGTTTTCCGAAAATCTAAATTTTGAGGAAAGCCAATGCCGTTGTCCTTAACTAAGAGGTTGATTTCTCGATCGCCCGTTTGATAGCATTCTACACTAACTGTACCAGTTGTGCCATCAGGAAAAGCGTGTTTCAGGGTATTTGAAACCAATTCATTGGCAATTAAACCGCAGGGAGTAGCGGTTTCAAGATTTAGGGAAATTGACTCAGCTAATACCTGCAACTGAATTCGGTTGTTGCTAATATTGTAAGAGTGAAACAAGTTACTTACCAAATCTTCTAGATATTCGCCAAAATTAATTTGAGCCAGGTTAGTCGAGCGGTACAGTTTTTCGTGAATCAGAGCCATAGAATAAAGGCGATTCTGACTTTCTTCAAACATTTTGCTGACTTGCGGGTCGGAAACTGTATTCGATTGCAATTCTAACAGGCTGGCAACTACGCAGAGGTTGTTTTTGACGCGGTGGTGAATTTCTTTGAGCAAAATTTCTTTTTCTCTGAGGGAGTTTTTCAAATTTGCTTCCGCTTGTTTGCGATCGCTCAGTTCAGCTTGCAGTTGCTGGTAAAGTAGAGATTGCTGAATCGCGATCGCCAATTGATTCACCAACTGCTGAAATAAATTGATTTCCCATTCTTGCCAATCACGAGGGCGATCGCATTGGTGGGCGATCAGCAATCCCCAAACTTGGCTGTGCTGAATAATCGGCACTACTAACTTTGCCCTAACTTGAATTTGTTTCATAAACTCCACCACACAAGGTGTAATGCAGGGGTCATCTAGTTCGGAGATCGCAGAAATTCGCCCTTGCAAATAAAGCTGATAACTTTGGGGCGGAAAAACCTCTTCGCCAAAATATCTATCCACGAGTTGGCTGCATCCTTCTGCCACGGCTTCAGCAATGACTCGCCCGCCCCTTTTGGGTAAAAGTTGATAAACCAAAACTCGATCGGCTAATAATACTTGCTGGAGTTCCGCAACCGTGGTGTTGAGAATTTCCTCTAATTGCAAAGACTGGCGGACACGACGGGCGATCGCCTCCACAAGCCGTTCTTGCTCGAACTGCTGCCCCCTAGCGATTTCGGCGTATTTAGAATTGCTGATATCAGCGGCATAACCAATAATTTCGATCGGAATGCCCCTGCTGTCAACCAATAGTTTTAGTTCCGTCCTTAGCCAGCGGTATATTCCGTCTTGGTGTAGAAAACGATAGTCGCAAATACAATTTTTTTCCTCGGACAAATCAGAAAAATTTACTAGAAATTGTGGCCGATCTTCAGGGTGAATCCTGCTCGACCAAAATTTACAATCTGCTAACAATTCTTGGGGCTCGTAGCCAACGATTGTCTGAACGTTGTCGCTGATGTAAGTAGTACAAAAGTCTCCCATCGGTGCGGCTGTAAAAATTACCGCCGGATTAGAACCCAGCAAAAATTGCAGGCGTTCTTTTAACTGCTGAAATTCCATTTCTGCTCGCTTACGATAACTGATATCTTCGATCGCCCCCATGCTGTAGAGAGGAATGCCCTCGCGATCGCGGATCAGCGTTACCGTCAAGTTTGCCCACATCAGCTCGCCATTCTTCTTAATCAAGCGTTTTTCCCTTTGGAAGCGAGAAATATGGCCCTCGACCAACTGCTTGACTTGCTCCACATCTCCTTGTAAATCTTCTGGATGCGTCAGTTCAGTAAAAGTCATGGTAGCCAACTCCGAATCGCTGTAGCCCAACATCTGGCGGTGAGCTTCATTCACTTTGATCGTGCGGTAGTCGCGCACGCTTGCCAAACCAAGCGCGATCGGAGCATCGTCAAATAAGTTGCGAAACTTTTCCTCGCTCTTTTGCAGTGCAGCTTCTGCGTGTTTGCGAGCGGTAATGTCTCGGGCGACCCACATCACTCGATCGAACTCCAGCGGCGAAATACTGGCATCAAACCAAAATAACTTGCAGCCAATTTCCATGCTGTATTCAACTCTATGCGTTTGCCCAGATGCCAATGTTTGGCGAATGTGGGCTAGGGCAAAATTAGCTTCCGCTTCTGGGAAGATTTCCGCGAGGGTTTTGCCCAGCACTTCAGGAGCCGGTTTGTACAGCAGTTCGGGAGCCGTAGGGGCGATTTTGAGGTAGCGGCCGCTTGCGTCGAAAACCAGCACGATATCCGTCATGGCGTTAAACAGCGCCACCAGTTCGGCTTCGGAGTTTTGAAGTTTTTCTTCGGTCAATTTGCGATCGGTAATGTCGGTGTCAGTGCCCGTCAGGTGTAATGCCTTGCCAGAAGCCGATCGGATCGCGCTGCCGCGGGCAAGTATCCAGCAGGTGCTGCCGTCTTTACGCAGCATCCGGTGTTCTACTTCATAAATTTCTGTCACACCCTCTAGATAAGCCTTTACTGCTTCCTCGACTGCAACTCGATCGTCGGGATGAACGTGAGACACCCAATTTTCCATGCGGTTGGGAATCTCTGCGTCCTGATAGCCCAACAAAGCTTTCAAAGACGGAGCAATGTAGATTTCGTCGGTTTCCAAATTCCAGTCCCAAACCCCCACTTTGCCGGCCGATACTGCCATTTCGTACCATTGTGTCCGCTGCTGGACTCGCAGTTCTAACTCTGCATTGAGCTGCTGCAAAGCGATTTCTGCTTGTTTGCGATCCGTGACATCCCGGCCTGCAGCTTGATACTCGACGATTTGTCCGCTCTCGTCGAATATCGCCCGATCGATCCACTGCTGCCAGCGAATTTCCCCGCTCGGCAAAATTACTCGGTGTTCGCAGGTAAAAACAGGCTTCTCGGGACACACAGAAGTATATTGCTCTTGAAAAATTTTTCGGTCTGCTTCTGGGAGCAGCGACATGAAGCTGTTGCCGAGCAAGTCTTCTAGTTGCACGCCGAAATAGTGGCAGTAAGCTTGATTGACAAAGGTGATTTTACCGTCGGGGAGGTAGCGGCAAATCAGTTCGGTTTGGTCTTCCACAATCGCCTGGTAGCGCATCTGGCTCTGCAGCAGGTGATTTTCGGCATTTTTGCGATCGCTGACTCGTGTTTCTAGTTCACAATTACCGTCTAACAGTTCAGATTGTTCCTGAAGTTTTGCAGCTTCTTGGTGCCGTGCCTCCATCCAGCTATACATTGCTGGCCGAATCGTTTTTTCGCTGACTAAACCTACGAGCTGACCCCGTTCATCCACAATTGGCAAGCAATCGAGCGAGTATTGACAAAATAGCTTAAATGCGGTAATAAGATCTGTAAATTCTGATTCTTGTAAGACAATTAAATTCCGCGTCATTGCGTCGGCAACTTTCATGCCTTGCCATCCGTATTCGGAGGCGGCTAAGTTCACGACATCTTCCGGGCTTAGCAGTCCGACTAGCTGATTTTCATCGACAACTAAGACGCAACTAATAGATGCTTTTACAGTTTCGTTTGAGTCGGGAAATGCAGGTGAATTAGGCAGTGGGCAAGGGTTGCTCGTCCGCCGCATCAGGGCGATCGCCTCTGCGAGTGAAGTCGAGGACCCAACCGTAGCAGGGTGGCGATCGACAGCTTCGTCGGGCGATCGTAAATTTGCCGACAAATTAGCAAGTTCCATTAGTCTTGGTCACAAAGTATTGCTAATTAACTTTAGCAACACTTTTAGTCATCAGCCAGATGACTGATGACTGATGAGCTGCCTGATTTTCGACCCAGGAGAATATAAGTTTTCATTCCCCCTTTGCCTTTAACTTCAATCATTCCTCGCTCCTGAAACAAATATTTATTTTCCAACAATTTATAAGTAGTTTCGCTCACTTGAATCCGCCAAGGCAAACCCTGAGATTCCATGCGGGAAGCAATATTTACCGTGTCGCCCCATAAATCGTAAATAAACTTCTTTATACCAATTACTCCGGCAACAACCGGGCCGCTGTGAATGCCGATGCGGATGCTAAAATATTTATTATTGTTAGCATTAAATCTCGCTATTTCTGCTTGCATATCTAGGGCAATTTTGGCGATCGCATCTGCGTGGTCTTCCCTGGGTTCAGGCAGTCCTCCTACTGCCATGTATGCGTCGCCGATGGTCTTAATTTTCTCTAAACCGTGCCGTTCGCACAAAAGGTCGAATCCTGAGAAAATCTTATTTAGGAGATCCACAAGTTCGATCGGATTCATGACGGCAGACAAAGCAGTAAACCCTACAATGTCGGCGAACAAAACAGTCACTTGCGGAAAGTATTCGGCAATAGTAGTTTCGTTTTGCTTGAGGCGTTCTGCTATTGCTTTGGGCAAGATATTTAACAGCAGCTTTTCGGATTTTTCTTGCTCTTCTCGCAGGGCATATTCTGCTTGCTTGCGTTCCGTAATGTCGTGGTAACTCCAGACTCGGCCGATAATTGTATCTCCCAGCCGCTGCGGTTGCGAATAGCGTTCAAAAAATCTGCCGTCTTGAAATTCCAACAAGTCGTAACTTTCGGCTTCTGGCTGCTCGTCAAGCGATTGTATTCTGTCTTGAAATGCTTGGGGGTCTTTGAGTTGGTTCAGGACAAAGGCGATCGTTGTGGCGTCGTCTCGCAGTGCCATCACTTCATTAGGTATGCCCCACATTTCCACAAATTCTCGATTGAAAGTGACAATTTTTCCGCTCCTGTCAGTAGCTAAAATACCGTCAGCAGTAGAATCAAAAGTTGCTTGCAGCAGGGATACAGATTTTGCTAGGGCGTCTTCGGCCATTTTTCGAGCAGTAATGTCTCGAAAAATAGCGCGAATCGCTACTAGCGAACCTGCCGCAAATTTACAGCTTATGCTGCCTTCCAGCAAAATTTTTTCATGAGTCTTCGTGATAAATATTATTTCAATAGAGGCGGGATACGATGTATTTTCATTTAGGTTTTTTTGGGTAATAGCTTGATACAATATATCCAGAGACTCTGGGGAACTGTTCGGATGAATGATATCAAAAACAGTCATTTGAGCAATTTCTGCTTCGGTGTAGCCCAGAGTTTCCCGCCAAGCCCGATTGACATACAAAAAATGACCGTCTGCTCCAATACTTTGAATTAAGTCAGTAGCATTTTCAAATAAGTCTCGGAGTTGTTCTTCGCTTTCCCGCAAAGCTATTTCCGCTTGTTTGCGCTTGATAAATTGACCGAGTTGGCTGCCGATGGTTGCCATTATCTGGAGCAATTCTTCATCAAAACACTGCACTTCGCGGCTGAAAAAAATCATCACCCCCAACACAGACTTTGCAGAATTTTCAGGGTCGTAGTCGCCCAAAATTGGAAAACCAAAAGCTCCGTGCAGTCCTTCTTCAGCAGCGATTTCGCGGCGCATACAACTGTCGCTTTTTGTGACATCGGCAATCCACTGAGAGCAACCGCTCGCCCAAACGAAACCGGGCAATCCTTCGCCAAACGCACAAGTCATTTGTTCGGTAAATTCGGCAAATTTGGGGATAGAAACTGAGCGTTTTGTCCAACTGGCGACGCAGCGAAGCAAATTGGGGTCGGAAACCGCAGTTATTCTCTTAGTTTCTGACAGCAGTTTTTCCCCAGATTCAGGCATCCAAAGTTCGGCAGTATCCCATCCCAAGCTGTCACAAATTACGGGGAGAATTGCTGCTATAGCTTTTTTGATTGTTTCGGATGCCGACAGGATGCGAGTGGTGACGTACTGAGTTATTTGTCGCTTGCGGGCGCGCTGTCTATCTGTGACATCGCGGCCGATGTAAACGAAATCTTGAAGGGCGGGCCCAGACCCAGAAACGCCTTTAATGTCAGTCGAAATCGCCGTACAGGAAAACGAAACTGTTAGCTTTTCTCCGCTTTTTCCTCGGCAAATTACTTCGGTGTGAGTTTGAGATTGTTGACTATCTTCTTGACTGATTCCTTGCAAAGAGGAGCCAACAGCAGCAAGAGTGTCTATTTGCTGGCCTACTAATTCTGATTCGCTGTAACCGAACAAATCTTGAGCCGCTTGATTGACTTTTTTAATCTTTCCCGAGGCTGTTGTTACCAACAAAACTTCGGCCATTGAAGTAATAATTTTTTCAACATAATTATTAGTAGCCGCTAAGGTACTCAATAAAATATCCATTTCATTGGTAGCTTGCACTAGAGTTTGTTCTAAAGCCATTCTGTCGCTTACGTCTTGAAAAAATATAATTAATCTCTGATAATTTTCGTCATTGGTGAACTCGACGATATACATATCAAAATAAAGCCGCGATCCATTTTCTAATAGCCTCGTGATTGCTTTTAATTCAAAGTGTGGCAAACGTCTTTCAAAAATATCGATTAAAATTTCTTCAGTTCCCACTAATTCGGGAAAGGGAATGCGGACATCGTTGCCGGCGACTACTTCCTCGGGACAGTCGCCAAACCGCTGCACTTTGATAGAGGTTTCTTGGATTAAAAAGTCTTTATCCAGTGCTAGGTACTCCAAGTGGGGGGGGACTAACAGCTTTTTTAACAGGGTTTCCATGTTGAATTTTTAGTAGTGAATGCGCCCTCTGTAGCGCACTATCTAAAATTAATCTATTTATCTGTGTTGGTAAAATGGAATTTTGACTATAAAGGTAGTGCCTAACCCTGTCTCGCTGGAAAATTCGATTTGACCTCCGTGCAAGTCTACACACTGCTTGACTATGGATAAACCCAGCCCTGTACCGGGTATTTTTCCGACATTTTTGGCTCGATAATAAGATTCAAACAGTTGTTCTTGGTCTTCTAGAGGAATGCCAATGCCTGCGTCTTTAATTTTAAATGTAGCTTCTTCATTATTCTGACAATTTAATTCAAAATAAATATTGCTGTCGATCGGCGAATATTTAACAGCATTTGACAGCAAATTTGTCAAGATGTGCCGCAGCAATTTTGCATCTAGTGCGGGCAAGTTTTGCGTTTCCTGCGACTCGTTATCATTTTTGGTCGCGGGCGTGACTAATTCTTGACAAATAAAGTTAATTGTATGATTTTTTCCATAACTAATTTTAATTGATTCTACTAACTCGCTGCAAAATTTTTTTAAGTCAACGGGTGCGGGATAGAATTCGAGTTTTCCGGCTTCGGCGCTGCTTAGCAACCGCACGTCATCTAATAGCTGAGCCATTTGTTGAGATGCTGATTTAACGTGTTGCAGGTATTTTTGTTTTTCCGCGTGGGTGATTTCGTCGCCGTAGTCTTGGAGGATTTTAGTAGCAAATAATACTGTACTTAGAGGATTGCCGAATTCGTGAGCAATCATTGAGAAAAAACGAGATTTTACCTGTCTGAGTTCTTGCTCTTTTGCCAAAGAGCCGCGAATTTCTATTTCTTGTTGTTTGCGTTCTGTGATGTCCCTGCCTATATAAATGAAATCGTAAAGTCCCTCTAATTCTGTCTGAATTGGCGAACAGGAAAATTCTACCCAAATTTCTTCTCCTGCTTTAGTAGTGCAGGCTATTTGTAGTTCTCTACGCAGCTCTTTCTGAGACAAAATATAGCGGTGGCGACCTTGGCAAATTAATGTTTCTTCGAGTAAGATTAAAGACAGGGGGCGGCCGATTAATTCTGCTTCGCTATACCCAAATAACCATTGAGCCGATTGATTGATTGTTTTGATAGTTCCTAATGTTGTTGTCACCAACAAAGCATCGCCCATCGAACGAATAACTTTATCTATATAATCTTTAGAAGCGGCTAAGGCACTAACCAAAAGATTAGCTTCATTAGCGCTCTGAATCAACGATTGCTTCATCACCATCTTTTCGGTGGTATCTTCAATCAAAATTAGCAATTTATTTGGCACATCTTCTTGTTCGTCTTCATGTTTGATAGCCAACATATCAAAGTATAAAGGGCGGTTTGGGTCGGCAAACCGAGCGATACCTTTGACTTCAAAACCCGGTAGCCGTCCCATAATGATAGACATGAGGATATTTTCAATGCCAATCAGTTCGGGAAAACTTATGCGAGCATCTGCACCGGGTATCGCGTCGCCCGGAGTATCGGCATAATGCTGCACTTGGGCGGAGGTTTCCTGAATTATGAAATGGTGATTTACTACAAAATACTCTATTTGTTGCGGGCCCAATAACTTTTTTAAAATGGGGTTCATACTGGTTCTATCATTGTGTAAGCTAGTTTATAGAAAATTTCGTCAACGTCTTTGCCTGTTTTAGCAGATGTCGTGTAAACTGCTATTACTTTGTCTTGACATATCGAATGGGATATTTCCACTAGCAGCGGCAATTTTTCCTCGTCAATCAAGTCTACTTTGTTCAAAGCGACGATAATTGAACCTTTAGGATTGACTGAAGAAAAAAGCTGAATGTGTTCGGAGATTCGCTCAACTGTTTCGGAGCGGGTGACATCGGCAACGATTAAAACGCCGCTAGCTCCCTGCAAGTAAGTCGGTGCTATTCCTTTGAATTTTGTATGCCCTTCTAAGTCCCAAATTAGCAACTGTACAGTCACGTTTTCCCGCTGTTTTGTGTTTCCTAAGATGATGTTTTTGCGAGAAATTTTTACTCCCACCGTGGACAGGTACTCGTCGCTGAATTTCTGATCGACAAAACGGCGGATCAGGCTGGTTTTGCCCACGCCAAAATCGCCAATCATGCACATTTTTTTAGATATAGTAACTGACATAATTATTTACTGTTTATGGTCTTAGTTATTGGTTCAAATAGCACGCACCTGCTTAAAATTCGCGGTTGATTGGGTTCCACGTCCGCAGGAGGATTGGGGATGCCAACCGTTTGGAGGCGCTTCGGGTTAGCACCTTGCCGCACTAAAGCATCTCGCACTGCTGTGGCACGCCTGAGCGACAACTGTTGATTTGTAGCAAGTTCTCCACTTCGATCGCTGTGCCCAATTATCTTAATATGTTTTTGAGGATATTGATCCATGAAATTTTTGACACGGGCGATGATTTCTTCATCTGTTGAGTCTAATTTTGTCGTTCCTTGCTCGAAGTAGATGCGGGTTGTAATTTTCAGCGGCTCTAATTTAACGGTACTTATGACCGACTGAACACCGGGAATTTGCTTCAGGGACTGAGCTATTTTCTGTGCGTCTGCACTGTCTCTAACTCGGCCCTCTACTGTAAGTTTGCGATCGCCATACCGCGTAGAAATAGAAACGCCCTCTCTCTGGTTCAAAACGGCGGTAATCCGCTGCACCTCAGCCGCCGTCAAAACTGGATCTGGGGGGACATCTACAGCTATAATTCTATTATCTAATTGCAATTTCGGTGCAGTTGATGCGGCTATTTTTTCTGCTTGTGCCCGCAATTCTTGATTTGGCAACTTTCCGGTTAACTTTAAAGTTTTGCCATCCACTGCAACATCTAAGCGGTAAACTGCTAATTCGGGAGTGGATGCTAAAGCTGCGATGGCATTTGTTTCGAGGCGGCGCTCAACACTGCTGCGGTACTGATAAATTCCCCAAGGTACTAAGATTAAGCTTAGGGCGGCTAAACCAATACCCGCTAGGGCGATCGGGGGTTTGGTTGATTTTTCCGTGGGCAGCGGGTCGAATAAAGTTTTTATACACGGGTGCAGCGAGTCCGGTATAGTATCCGGATCGCCGTTAAACTCGTGAATTACTTTAGCGTAATTAAGAATGAGATTACTAACGGTTTCTCGTATTTTATTGATGAAAGAGTCTGACGGTTCTCCTTTAATCACGACTGCCATGTAGCAATATCCCGCTACTTCTAACATAATCTTGGAGTCGCCGTATTCAATTTGATTTAGTTCCGAAACTTCTCCCGGTCGAACGATACAGTCGTTAACAAAGCTGCGAATAGCTGTGAGCATTCCTGCTACCATTTCTGATTCTAACTGGTAGCTTTCTGAGGTTTGAACTTCGGAAATTATTAAGCCTGATGCTTTGTGAATTAAGAATGCTGCTTGGACGGTGAAGGGTACTGATTCTTGGAGGATTAATTCAGCTTCGGAGACTCCTTGTACTTTGGATCGAATTTTTCTTTGGAATCCTTCGACGCTGATGGCATTGGACACTTTTTCATTAATTGTTTTGATAGCTTCTGCCATGTATCTGGAAATTGTACTGCCAATTACTGGATAGAGCGCATCCACCATAGAGTTGCGTTCGAGTTTTATTTGGGCTGTAATAGCTTTGCCCATTTCCGGGGCGATCGCCTGGGCGATCGACTCTTGGTCGAGGCGAATTTGCTCTTTAATTGCCAGACCGATTTCTGGGGCGATCGCCTTAGCAATATCCGCTGGCGAATTCACTATTTGTTGAGCAAGTGCCTCGGGAAGCAGCTCAGCTATTGCCGCACTCATTGCCGACTTGTTTTCCTGAGTTTTTGCCCTAATCACTTCGTCAATAATTGGCACTATCGCGTTGACAACTTCTTCTCTGGAATCTGTAATTTTGCGGCTGAGAATTTCTCCGATCCAAGGCAACATCAACTCAATCAACTCTTGAGGTTCGTAGATTTGGTGCTCCAGCTTTCCTAATTTATCGTCGATTGTTGCCATCAGGTGGCGCACCCCCGGCAAATCGTTTTCTGCCAGCAGACTTTTCACTTGCTCAATATCCGAGATTTGCGAGCCGAACATTAGATTTTGCAGCCTTTCCATGGCGCTGTCGGCTTCATTTAAATCCTGTTTAATTTGGCCTAATATTTCTGCTGGCTGCGATATCGGTGTGGGCTGTTCTACCAAGTTTGGCATCGATTGAAGCGAACCAACCACCGGATCTAAATCGGCAGTTTCTGGTGAGTCTGAGACTGTGGAAACTATGGGGTTATCGGGAATTTCCGAGGATTTTGACTCGGTTTCGGGAGGGGAAATATCTTGTTGCCGATCGAACTTGTGGGATTTTTGAGCCTGTACTTCCTGTAGAGAATCATTCATTGTCAAGTTAGACAATTCTTCGACAGGCTTTGATTCCTCCTCCAAATCCGGCTGGACGATCGCGGAAACATCTATAGTTTTAGCTGAGGAATAGTCTTTTTCCAGTTCTGAAGTGTTGAGTTTGTGAGTAGTCAACAGCAAACTTTTTAACTCGTCTGCAACAGGCGGGGAATCGCCAGACTCCGGTTGGCGATCGTCGCCAGTTTCGGGCACACTCGCTGCAACTT
Source organism: Microcoleus sp. MON1_C5 (assembly GCF_036701875.1). NCBI lineage: Bacteria > Bacillati > Cyanobacteriota > Cyanophyceae > Oscillatoriales > Microcoleaceae > Microcoleus > Microcoleus sp. MON1_C5. The sequence continues at coordinate 132,094 of NZ_JAUBRN010000005.1, forward strand.
CCTCTGGCGCTTGCTCAGAAATACCTAACAAATCCATCAACCCGCCGAGGGCCCCAGCTTGATTTTTTTCCTGGCTGCTGTCAGCTTCGGGCTCTGCATTTTGCTGGTTGGAACCAGCAATAATTTTGAGATCGACTAACAGATTCAGCAAGGGTTCTAGCTGGGTTGCTACATCGGCAGCAGACTCGTCAGGTTGAGAAACAAAACCCTCTAACTCATTTTCGTCAGCCGGATTTTCTTTCGGTAAAGCCATGCGTTCTTATTATCCGTTATGGTGGCGCTCCGGCAACAGAAATTCGGTATTTAACTTATTATCAGCAGCGCCTTTAAGTTCGGGGACAAATTCTGTTCCTTTGAGCCTCATGCCGAGTTCAAACAGAATTTCTGCCATGTCGTCTCTAGAAACTTTAACATCTCTGAGCATAGAAAAGCGACGGTCGAGTTCTTCAAAAACCTGTGTTTTCAAAGTGCGGGTTTCTTCAGATAGTCGATCTCTGGTTTTGGAGAGTTCGTCGCGAAGCGAACTGGTTTGATTGTCTATAGCCTCGTCGAGGGCTTCCATGCTGCTGGAGAATTTGCGGTTAACGCGATCGACTTGCTGACGGAGGTCGGCGCTTTCTTCTTGGGTGTTTGAGGTGAGCGATTTAACTTTCTTCTCTAACGAATCAACTGCCACCTTCATTTCTGCAGACAGAACTGTCTTCACTTGTTCGATGCGAGCTTGCATATCTTGCTGCATCATGGACAAGTCGGAATCTATTTTATCGAAGCGATTATCGTATTCTCTAAGCTGCGCTCCAAAAATTATATCGCGAATCTGGTCGATATTTCCCAGCCGTTCGCGCATTTCTTCTTTAGTTATTTCGGCCATGCTTGTACCTATAATCTCCGGAGATTGTGAGTTTAAGAACTGTGCTAGTGATTTACTACCGTTGTTGGTGGCACTAGCTTTTTTGAGTGGGGGGGCTTTTATTTTTTGAACTCTCACCCCTGCGTCGGGGATGGGATTTTTTAGAGTTTTGACTCTAAATATCCTGAGATTCAAATTTTTGAGCCTGGTCTTGTCACCAAAAAGACGGTTTGCTATCCTTGGCTTGCAGCAAGCTCAGAGAAGCGTAGATTTTGCTGCTATAGAGGACAGCGGGGTAGATTTTAATGTCTTGTACTGACATATTCAATCATATCGCATCTTGACAGTGCCTCATACCACAGCGCTTGATCCCCGGCAAAAAGCAGGCGGGCGCGGGCGCACAGGTCCAATTATATATAAGATATAACTCCAAAGCTGCACCGATCGCCGATCGACTCCCAGGGATGTTGCCTTTGAGTACAAAGCATTTACACACTCGAACTCTGCCCTCTCCCCCCCTCGAAGCCTCTCCTCCTGCGATCGCCCTCTAAAAAAGCGTAGGGCCCGATCGACAGCGATCAGACCCAATAATATGAGAGCTTTGTTTTTTTTAACAAACGAGATGTGTTTCCGATTGAGAACTGTTACTTACTAGGGTTTACAACTTGTGCAGCTTTACTGTTAATCCGCAACCACAACTAAGTCTGACTCGACTGCGGTTTGGCCTGACTGCTCGATGGGCAGTTCGCCACTATTGCAAGTTGTGTTCGGTTAATTTCTGCTGCGCCTGGGAATCTAGACCGGAGACACCATGTCTATATCCTCGAACTTTCTTTCTAAATATAGCGACCTCCTTTCTCTTTCTGTCCCGGTGTCTATTATTAAGTTAGCATGGCCTTTCGGAGGAGTAAAGCACAATTTGCAAAACTTGATAGGTCTTTACATTACTAAGTATAATGATATGAATCTCCAAATAGATGTAAGTTAGCACTCACGCACTCCTAACCAACCAACCGGGTTTTTCTACCGAGATTGAGGATTTTCAGCAAGTATTTTGGTTAAAAAACCCGGTTTCTGGACACCCGTGCGTAAGTCCTATAAATTCTATTGTTGCTACATCTTTACATACTTAACACTTCTTGTCATGTCTATTTCTCCTAAGTTTCTCAGTGGCAGCCAAATCCGCCAAACCTTCCTCGACTTTTATGCTCAGCGGGGACATAAGATATTGCCGAGTGCTTCTTTGGTGCCCGAAGATCCGACTGTGTTGCTGACGATCGCCGGAATGCTACAATTCAAGCCGATATTTCTCGGACAGCGCGCCGCCGAATCACCGCGCGCCACGACTTCTCAAAAGTGCATCCGCACCAACGACATCGAAAACGTCGGCCGCACCGCCCGCCACCACACGTTTTTTGAAATGTTGGGTAACTTCAGTTTCGGGGATTATTTCAAGAAACAGGCGATCGCCTGGGCGTGGGAACTTTCCACGGAAGTTTTCGGTTTACCAGCGTCCAATTTGGTTGTTAGTGTTTTCCGAGAAGATGACGAAGCTTTTGCGATTTGGCGCGATGAAATTGGCATTCCGGGCGATCGCATTCAGCGCATGGGAGAAGAGGACAATTTCTGGCAATCCGGCCCGACTGGCCCCTGCGGCCCCTGTTCGGAGATTTACTATGATTTCCACCCAGAGAGAGGTGACAATATTGACCTCGAAGATGATACCAGGTTTATCGAATTCTACAACCTGGTTTTCATGCAGTACAATAAAGATGCAGAGGGCAATTTAACACCGCTGCAAAATCAAAATATTGATACTGGCATGGGACTGGAACGGATGGCGCAAATCCTCCAGAAAGTCCCCAATAATTACGAAACAGATTTGATTTTTCCGATCATTCAATCAGCGGCGGAAATTGCCGGGATTGATTACCACAATAGCGATGAAAAAGTCAAGGTTTCGCTGAAAGTAATTGGCGACCATATTCGGGCTGTGGTGCACATGATTGCGGACGAAATTCGCGCGTCGAATGTTGGTCGGGGTTACATTTTGCGCCGGTTGATTCGCCGGGTGGTGCGCCACGGGCGACTGATTGGAATTCAGGGCGAATTTACGGTGCGGGTGGCTGAAAGTGCGATCGCCCTTTCGGAAGCTGCTTATCCGAACGTGTGGCAGCGGGAAGCTCAAATTAAGGCGGAATTGGCAAGGGAAGAAGCGCAGTTTCTCAAGACTTTGGAACGCGGAGAGAAGCTGCTGGAGGAAATTGTCGATCGCACAAAACAGCAAACCAACCAACAAATCAGCGGTCAAGATGCTTTCACTCTTTACGATACCTACGGTTTCCCCTTAGAACTGACTCAAGAAATTGCTGAGGAACAGGGAATTTCGGTGGATTTGGAGGGCTTTGAAAGGGCGATGAAGGAACAGCAAACTCGCGCGAAAGATGCTCGCCAAACAATAGATTTGACTGTGCAGGGTTCTTTGGATAAGTTGGCTGAAACTATCCAGGGAACTGAGTTTGTCGGTTATGCTGAATTGTCGAGTTTAGCTGAGGTGGAAGTTATCTTGGTTGACGGCAAATCTGTGGAGGAAGCAGCCGTGGGTACTGAGGTACAAGTTGTTTTGAACCAAACGCCGTTTTATGCAGAATCCGGCGGACAAATTGGGGATAAAGGTTATTTGAAAAGCGGAGATAATGGTGATGGTTTGTTAGTAAGAGTTGATGATGTGAAGAAGGAATCGGATTTCTTCGTCCATTTCGGCTTTGTGGAACGGGGAACGCTGAGAGTGGGCGATAGTATTACTGCGAAGATTGACAATAGCGGTCGCCGGAGAGTTCAGGCGAACCACACAGCAACTCACTTATTACAATCAGCTTTGCGGAAAATTGTGGATGATTCGATTTCGCAAGCTGGTTCGCTGGTATCGTCGGAGAGATTGCGATTTGATTTCAATTCTCCGCGCGCTGTCACAGCAGAAGAGTTGCAAAAAATTGAGGATTTAGTTAATAGTTGGATTGCTGAAGCCCACGCTGCGGTCGTTGCAGAAATGCCGATCGCCCTTGCGAGAGAAAAAGGCGCGACTGCGATGTTTGGCGAGAAGTACGGCGATGTGGTGCGGGTGATCGATTTTCCCGGCGTTTCGATGGAATTGTGCGGCGGAACTCACGTCAGCAATACCGCAGAAATCGGGTTGTTTAAGATTGTTTCCGAAGCGGGGGTAGCGGCGGGAACTCGCAGGATTGAAGCGGTTTCTGGTCAAGCTGTTTTGGACTATTTGAATGTGCGGGATAAGGTGGTGCGCGATTTGGGCGATCGATTTAAGGCGAAGCCTGAAGAATTGCCGAACCGGATTACTAATTTGCAGAATGAGTTGAAGGATACTCAGAAACATTTGGCTGCTGTGAAGTCGGAATTGGCGATCGCGAAATCCGACCAGTTGCTGAGTGCGGCTGAGGCTGTCGGCGAATTCAAAATCATTGTAGCTGAATTAGGAGATGTGGATGCAGAAGCGCTGAAAACTGCGGCCGAAAGATTGCAGCAAAAGTTAGGAAATGCTGCGGTTGTTTTGGCATCAATTCCTGAACCGGATAAGGTAAGTTTGGTGGCAGCTTTTAGTCCCGAAGTCAATAAGAAAGGATTGCAAGCTGGCAAGTTTATCGGGGGAATTGCTCAAATTTGCGGGGGAAAAGGCGGCGGGCGGCCTAATTTGGCGCAAGCTGGGGGACGCGATGCAAGTAAGTTGCAGGAAGCGTTGGAAAGTGCTCGCAATCTGTTAGTTGAAGGGTTGGGTTAGCCTGGGTTTTCTGTAGGAGACTAAAACTCTTTTTATCTCTCGTTTATAGCGGAGGCTAGATCCCCCTAAATCCCCCTTAAGAAGGGGGACTTTGATCAGAATCTTGTCCCCCCCTTCTTTAAGGGGGGCTAGGGGGGATCGAGGCCTAATCGTCAGTTCGATCGCTTCCGTCTGCCTGAATCTTCGCAGGCTGCTACCGCATATTTGGGCCTTTACATCTGCGTTTATCCGCGTCCATCGCCAACATCTGCGGTTAAAAACTCCCTTGATTTCCCCCGGCAAAAAATGTAAAATCCTACAAACATGGGTTGTGAAAAATGAACGAAGAACGCCGCCAAGCCTATCTCACCCTGATTCAATCTCTCCTCACTTGGGACACCGACGAACAAACCGCCATCCTGCAAGCCAATCTCGAATTATTAGACGATGATTTTGCCCAATACTTGCGAGAGTGGGCAACTCAAATTCTGGAAAACTTGGATGCAGACCAAGCATACAATCATGCTAAGATTTTATACAATTTAAATCTAAGTTTTTCAAGTCTTCAGCAAGGCAGTCGGGCAAGCAACATAGAGATTGCGATTGCTTGTTTGGATATAGGATTAACTATTTTTACTCGCGAAGCTTACTCAGAAGATTGGGCAATCAATCAAAATAGTCTGGGAAATGCTTACAGTGACAGAATCAAGGGAGAACGGGGTGAGAATCTCGAAAAGGCTATCGCACTTTATCAAGCAGCTTTACAAGTTTACACCCGCGATGCTTTTCCCGAATATTGGGCGATGACTCAAAATAATTTGGCAAATGCTTACAGTGACAGAATCAAAGGTGAACGGGGTGAGAATATCGAAAAGGCGATCGCATTTTATGAAGCAGCTTTACAAGTTTACACCCGCGATGCTTTTCCCCAAAATTGGGCGATGACTCAAAATAATTTGGCAAATGCTTACTTATACAGAATCAAGGGAGAACGGGGCGAGAATCTCGAAAGGGCGATCGCATTTTATGAAGCAGCTTTACAAGTTTACACCCGCGATGCTTTTCCTCAAGATTGGGCGATGACTCAACATAATTTGGAAGAAGCTTACCGTAACAGAATCAAGGGAGAACGGGGTGAGAATATCGAAAGGGCGGTCGCATTTTCTGAAGCAGCTTTACAAGTTCGTACCCGCGATGCTTTTCCCCAAGATTGGGCACAGACTCAAAATAGTTTGGCAAATGCTTACTTATACAGAATCAAGGGAGAACGGGGCGAGAATATCGAAAGGGCGATCGCATTTTATGAAGCAGCTTTACAAGTTTACACCCGCGATGCTTTTTCCCAATATTGGGCGATGACTCAAAATAATTTGGCAACTGCTTACTTATACAGAATCAAGGGAGAACGGGGCGAGAATATCGAAAGGGCGATCGCATTTTATGAAGCTGCTTTACAAGTTCGTACCCGCGATGCTTTTCCCCAAGATTGGGCGACGACTCAAAATAATTTGGCAAATGCTTACTTATACAGAATCAAGGGAGAACGGGGCGAGAATCTCGAAAGGGCGATCGCATTTTATGAAGCAGCTTTAGAAGTTCGCACCCGCCATGCTTTTCCCCAAGATTGGGCTGATACTCAAAATAATTTGGCAATTGCTTACAAAGATAGAATCAAAGGAGAACGGGGTGAGAATATCGAAAAGGCGCTCGCATTTTATGAAGCTGTTTTACAAGTTTGCACCCGCAAAACTTTCACGCAAGATTTGGGGGTTACTAAAAATAATTTAGTAAATGCTTACAGAAATAGAGTTAAAGGAAATAAGAATAAGAATATAGCAAGGGCGATCGCATTTTATGAAGCAGCTTTACAAGTTCGCACTCCCACCGCTTTGCCAATTGACTGTCTGCAAACAGGCAGAAATCTAGGCAATTTAGGATTTGCAGAAAGTTTGTGGGAAACAGCCATATTCGGTTACGAAAAAGCCATCGAAGCAGTCGAACAAAGCCGCGAGTGGATAACATCCGACAACCGCAAACGAGAAATCATCGAAGAAAATCTCGATGTCTACGAAAACATGATGCAATCCTGCATCAATCACCAAGAATATGACAAAGCCCTGCAAACAATCGAACGCAGCAAATCCCGCTACCTAGTCGAACTCTTCACCAACAGCGAAATCTACCCCAAAACAGCCACCGAAACCGAGAAACAGCAACTCCAAAACCTGCGCCGCCAAATCGCCGCCTCCCAACAATTCCTAGAAACAGAAACCCCATCTCCTCCCCCTCTTTCTCCCCCCCTTACCAAAGGGGGGCCGGGGGGGGTTCCCGAAGACTCTCCCTCACAACGCACAACCCAAACCCGCCGCCTCAGCCCCGAATATTTCCAACAACAAAAAGCCAAATTAGAAACAACATCACAGCAACTAACACAACTGCTGGAACAAATAAAACAGCGAGAACCAGAATTCTCCCTAACTCAAAAAGTCGAACCCATCGACATCACCAAATTCCAACAAACCTTAGACACCGAAACAGCAATCATAGAATGGTACATCGGCAATAACTCCAACTCCGATGATAGCTGGGGCGGATCAGCCTTCATCATCACCCGCGACAGCATAAAACCAGTCACATATACCACAACCGAAATAGCCGAATTAGCAACCTGGAAAAACAACTATCTCGACGAATACCGCAACCAAAACACCAACAAAACCTGGCAAAACACCCTATCCCAAAAACTCGAAAAACTCTCAGAAATCCTGCGACTAAACGAGATAATCGCCCACATCCCCCCCAACTGCAAACAACTAATCCTAGTACCCCACCGCTACCTGCACCTATTCCCCCTCCACGCCCTACAATTCACCTCAGAAACCCGATTTAAACAAAAAACCAACTTTCGCGGATACCTCCTCGACTGCTTCCCAGACGGCGTGAAATACAGCCCCAGCTTGCAACTGCTGCAACTCGTAAAAAATCGCATCATCACCAGAAACTCCCCCCCACCAAATCAGCAACAACTATTTGCCCTCCAGAATCCCACCGAAGATTTATTCAACGCGGATATGGAAGTAGAAACCATCAAAACCCGATTCAATCCGCATCAAATTTTACTCAGAAAAGAAGCCACAAAAACCGCCCTCAACGAAAACCGAGAAAACCTCTCAAACGCCAGCAACCTGCACTTTTCCTGTCACGGCAGCTTCAACTTTGACTATCCGCTGCTGTCATCCCTAGTGTTAGCCGATTCCCTGGAACCATTACCCCCCAAATCCGTAGGGGCGGTGCCCCCGTGCCCGCCCGAACCCCCGCCCCCAGAGTCAAATCAGCCCGCTGAAAAACAGCGCTATGTCACCCTACGCAGCGGCAGAAAAGCCAACCCAGAAAAATGCCTCACCCTGCGAGAAATCTTTGCCGATTTGCAGTTACCGCAGTGCAGTCTCGTCACACTTTCCGCCTGCGAAACCGGGTTAACAACCTCAACCGCAATGACGGATGAATACATTGGTTTACCCAGCGGTTTTTTGTATGCGGGTAGCATGAATGTTGTCAGCAGTCTGTGGGCTGTCGATGATTTTGCCACGGCAATTTTGATGATTAAATTTTATCAGGAATTGCCGGAGGCAGATTCAGTAGCCCTCGCTTTGAATGCGGCGCAAAACTGGATGCGCGGTGTTAGTACGGAGGATTTTCGAGTTTGGGTAGGATTGTTAAATTTAGATAAAAAATCTAGAGAAAGTGTGGAATTGTGGTTAATATCTTCGAGTGAGGAACAGCCGTTCCGCGATCCGAAATATTGGGCGGCATTCTGTGCGACGGGATATTAAGTTAGGCGTGCCATCAGGATTTTGTAGGGACGGGTTTTACAAACAATATATAACGATGACCAACAATCTAGATAAACCCGCCCCACCCCACCAATAACCCACATCAACCTGAATTTTGCATCGAATGTTAAAATGTAGGTGATGATTTTTCTTTTGGTGGGGGCGGGTTTGAGAGATTGTCGATTTCAGGCAATTATTGTTGGTGAAACCCGCCCTACAAAATTATATTTTTTAATCACGGGAGTAATTACAATGGAACCTGAAAAGGTCATCGCTATCTTTCTCAAATGGCTGCACGAAAATCCGAGTATCTTCACGCCGACAGCCTGGAAAAAATTACCCCAATTAGAGGAAGAAATAGCAGAATCCGCAGATGATGAATTGTTTCCCATTGCTTTTACTATCAGCAAGTGGTGTGGCAAGAATGGATTGGGAGAACAATTAAGAGATTGTCTGCGAAAAGATTTCGACGATGCGGGCGAACCCACCCCAAGTACAACACCGCCGCTAACCAATATCACTCAAACTCTGCGTACCAGCATTGAAGATAGCTACAAAAAGCTTCAACAAATCGCAGCAAATAATCAATCAGATACCAGCAATGACTCCAAGTAGCCAAATCTATGCCCCCAACGTTTATTTATTTGCCTTTCACCTCTGCAACGCCCTAGAATCAGAGTCTAATTCCCCTGTAGAATCCGCCCGTTTGTGGCAGAAGTGCAATGAGATTTTGCAAACTAAATTAGCAGTCAGTACAAAATTTAATGACAGCTATTTGCACAAAAAAGAGGAACCTGTCGGCTTCCGAGTTAACCTGATTAATAAACATAAAGAAGTTGTTCGCAACCGCAATTCTCTACCCTTTGACAAGGAGATTTCGGTTGAGAATCAGCCAATTACTCTCAAGGGTTTTGCCCAACCGCTGCGAATTGATGACAGCTATGCCCTGGGTTTACAAATTCGCGTTCCCGAAAAAGTTAACGGCATTAAAACACCTGCTGTCGATGTTAGCATCTTCAAGGAATTTAATCCCGATAACTGCTTGCTGCCGGATTTCGTGCAGAGTTATTTCGGGCAAACTCTGCTGCTTACGGCTTGGCTGAGTGTCGAACAAAATCAGGCGGCGCGGGCAGATTCGCAGTTTCTCCAAGCTTTAGGCAAACAGTGTCTAGAAAAGTTGATTTCTGGTCAAAATCTGCCGGATTTTTACCGTCAAGGCGAGTTATTCGGCAGTCCGATTTTGGAGTACGGCAATCCGAGTCAGCCCAATAGTTACTGTCACATTATTATCTGGTTTTTCAACAGTCCGACAACTGATGAAATCTGGGATGAGACGCGGTACAGCGATTTTATGGATTTGTTTTTGTACCGAAATAAGATTCTTCGCGCTTATCACGACAGCCGCAAGCTTTACGCCGTGACTCGCGAGGAATACAAACAAATTGAACTGGATATTGACAAGACTTTTAAGTATTTGCAGCGAGATAAAGCTCAGCAGAGGCAATCGAAAGGTGCGGGTTTAAAGGAGGAAGAATTAAAATCTCTGCAAACTCAGATGATTGAGATGCCGCCTCGGGCTGTGAAGTATGCCCGAATGCTGATTGATTTGGAGTTTCGCCAAAATACGATCGCCATTAATGCCCAAAATTACCAAGATAAATTAAATCAAATAAGTCTTGACATCAAAGCAGCTAAAAAGTACAATGATAGTGATGCCAATTTAAGTTTCCTCGAAACATTCAGCAAAGAAACTTGCCCGCAGTTTCAAAGGCAGATTCAAGCAGATTTAGGCTATTTCAAACACGGTTCCGGCTTGCTAGACCAAGCAACTGAGGCAATTAGAGCTATTGTGGCGATCGAAGAAGCTTATCGGGATGCAAAATTAGAAGTCACGATTCAAGCTGTCGGCTTTGGTTTGGGAGTAGCCGGGGTAGTGGCTGGAAGTTCTCCTTATTTAATTAAACAAGACCCGCCGAATCAAATTGTTGCTTTGCCTTTGCCTTTCCTGAAGGTGGGAATTAATTCTTTTGCCTTCGTATTGTTGATTAGTATCGGTGCCGGGGCTCTAGTTTGGGGTGTGGTTATGTTGAGTGCCAATTCCAAGAATCTACTAGGTAAGTTCAAGAATCTACTAAATAGAAATAAACAGTTGCCGCCGCCATAATCCCGGTTCCGGGCGGGCAAATCACCCGCCCCAGAACAAGATTGAGCTTAATATTGAGGTACAGACGGGTCTACTTCTTCACTCCAAGCAGTAATCCCGCCCTTAACATTAATCCCCTCAATTCCCGCTTCCTTCAAAATCCCCAAAGCCTTCGCAGAACGTCCGCCCATTTTGCAGTGTGCAATTAAGCGGTGGCCGTTCAACAATTCCTTGACCTTAGCGACACCTGCGCCGTGTTCGATATCCGGCAAAGGAACCAAAACCGACCCAGGAATTTGACAAATTTGATACTCATTGGGATTGCGAACATCCAACAATACAAAATCCTTCGCACCGCTGTCGATTAACTCCTTAAGTTCTGCGACAGTCATCTCAGGAATTTGCGTTTGCTGACTTGCTTCCTGCGCTTTTGATTGAGGAATGCCGCAGAATTCTTCGTAATCGATTAACTTTTCAATTACCGGGCGTACTGGATTCGGCCGCAGTTTCAATTGCCGGAACGTCATATCTAAGGCATTGTAAAGCAACAGTCTGCCGCTCAAAGTAGTGCCTTGACCCAAGATAATTTTGATAGCTTCCGTTGCTTGGATAGAACCGACAACTCCGCACAAAACGCCTAAAACGCCGCCTTCTGCACAAGAAGGAACCATCCCAGGAGGCGGGGGTTCTGGGTACAAATCGCGATAATTCGGGCCGCCTTCGTAGTTGAAAACTGTTGCTTGCCCTTCAAATCGGAAGATAGAACCGTAGACGTTAGGCTTGTTTAGAAGCACGCAAACGTCGTTCATCAAATAGCGAGTCGGGAAATTGTCCGTACCGTCGATAATGATATCGTAAGGAGTGGCAATGTCGATCGCATTTTCCGAACTAACGCGAGTCTCGTACAAATCAACCTGACAAAAAGGATTAATTTCTAAAATCCGATTTTTAGCCGACTCAATCTTCGGTTTCCCAACCCAAGAAGTGCCGTGAATTACTTGCCGCTGCAAATTAGAATGGTCTACAACATCAAAGTCTACAATCCCAATGCGGCCAACACCGGCGGCTGCTAAATACAGCAGCAGCGGCGAACCGAGGCCTCCCGTACCGATGCAGAGCACGCTGGCAGCTTTGAGACGCTTTTGCCCTTCCAATCCAACTTCTGGGAGGATCAGGTGGCGAGAGTAGCGTTCGTATTCTTGTTTGTTGAGCTGGATCTCGTCCAGATTAGGATTTAGCATGATATTGTGTGTAGCGCAGATTTTGAATTACATCCTATCTGAATCTTTCGCATTTTTGCGTGTTTGTTATTTTTACTAATTATTTCTTAATCTCAGTCGGTTCCACTAGGCGAATTTCCTCTGGTTGAAAGTTCCCCTCTCCGTCAAGACTCCAACTGCGGAGGTCTTCCGAACAGCCTTGTCGGACTGACACAATGATGTAAGAGTATTCGGCCCAGGCCAATGTCCGATCGCACTCTGAGGGCACTGCGGGACAATCCGTGTGAGAATGATATATGCCGATAATATCCAGACTGCGATCGCGCCCGTGTTTCATCGCCCGCAACATATCTTCGGGCCGAATAGCATATCTGCGTCTTTCTGTCAATCCTTTTTGTTCAGGCCAATTCTCCTCAGCTTCCGCACTCCAAGCATTGTCAGTCGGCCAAACTTCTACCACAGTTTTAACATCGCTAGTAACTCGACCGAGCAACAAACCGCAGCATTCTTCAGGATAAGCGCTTTCGGCGTGGGTACGCATGGATAAAATATGAGAGTCGGAAAGTGCGATCGGCTGCATAGGATTTTAGTGTAGATTTTTTTGTAAAGTGCGATCGGGCTTTTTTTTAAACGAACCGCGAAGACGCGAAGGACACGTTCGGCGAAGCCGTTCCCGAAGGGTAGGAAGACAAGATAAGGGAAGAGAAAGAACTCACAAAAGTAACCTCATTAATTACCTGCACTTAGATATCTAAACGTTAGATTTTTCCACTATTTCTCACTCCTATTCTCTGTGTCCTCTGCGCCCTCTGCGGTTCATAAAAAAGTTACTGTAGGGTGCGCCGGGTCGCGCACCTTACCCCTTAGTTAATGTAGCTATTTAGCCCTCAATTGCAATCAAGTTGCAATTAAGAGGGAGTTTGCTGCAACTCAGGGCGTTCATCTGGAACGATCGCACCTTCGACAGGACACACCTGCAAACAAATGCCGCAGTCAATACAGGTATCAAAATCAATCCAAAACCAATCAGTACCCTTGACATTTTTGCCAGGACCGGGATGAATGCAAGCAACCGGACAAGCGCCAACGCAATCAGCAATTCCCTCGCAAATATTCGTAACAATAGTGTGTGCCATAGTGTTCTCTCAAAACATTTTAGGTAGATAGGGAATTAGCAATTAGCAATTGGCAAAACCTTCTCTGAATCAGCAGGATACATAATATCATATCCGGTGACTTTTAACCAATTACCAACTACTAATTACCAATTACCAATTAGGCTAATTTACCGTTTCAATTGTTGGCAATCCTTCGGCATTTACCCAAGCAATTTGAGCAATTCGTCGATCGCGCGCGTATTCCCGCGCCGACTCTGCTGTCTCCCGACTCTCTAAATCTATTTCCACCCGAACTAGGTGAGTAGAGTCTCGGAGTTTGCGAGCGTAAGCAAACGCGGCTGCACTAGCTTCAGGAGTTTGAGCCACAACCAACCAGTCGCTAGCTGGCGTCTGGGTGGGCAATTGCCCCTCTGTCAGCAAAACTTGGTGCAAATCTTCAATATTCAGACAAAACCCGATGCCGGGGGAATTTTGCCCTTGGGGATCGAACAGTCCCAACAGTTGGTCGTAGCGTCCCCCTTGTCCTAAAACTCGCTGTCCTGTCTTGCTGCTGCTGACAACTTCAAACACAATTCCAGTGTAGTAGTCAAATGTTTGAATTAAACTCAAATCGAGGTGAATGTGAGATTTGAGATTGGGAATTTTTGACTGACATTGGTGCAGCAATTCGATCGCCGATTTGAGATTGTTTAACGCGGCTTGCTGCGGCAAATCTAAATCCAGCTTGGCAACAATTGGCAACACCTCTTCTGGCCGGCCGCGCAAGTCAAATAACAGCAGAGCTCTTTCTCGCAATTCGGTTGACAGCGGCAAAGTTTCCAAGGCAATTCGATCGAGATTGGCGATCGCCCCCCGAACTTTTTGGCGCACGTTTGGCGGAAACGGTTCTAGCAATGTTGCAGTCAAGCCCGCTTCTCCCAAAACCAAATGCCACTCATCAATTTCCAAGCTCTGCAAGCACTCAGACAGCAGCAGCAGCACTTCCGCATCCGCAACCGCCCCCCCCGCGCCTAGGAGCTCTACGCCAGCTTGATAGAACTCCTGTTGCCCGCCTGAGCCAGTATCTGGGCCTTTGCGGAACACGTTAGCGTTGTAGTAGAGGCGCTGAGGCTGCCAGCGAGTCCCGGCCATCCGCATTGCAGCCGCCCGGGCGATCGAAGCTGTCAATTCCGGCCGCAAACCAAGTTCTCCATCCTCGGCGTCTTGCAGTTGAATTAAGGTCGATCGGTCGATCGCACCCCCAGCCATCAATGTCTCCAGCCTTTCTAGAGTAGAGGTAATAATCCGGTGGTAGCCCCAGCGGTGAAAAACCTGCTGCAAGCGCCGTTCGATCGAAATTTTTTGAGCAACGTCAAGGGGCAATAAATCTCTTGCACCGGATGGGGGTTGGTGAACCATATCAATTTTAGATTTTAGACTTTAGATTTTAGATTGGGCCCAGAAGCTTAGCTTTATGGACGGTGTTAAAGTCGAACCAGGCAAGCTTAACATTCGACTTTAACAAATTAAGGTGTCATATCAATTTTAGATTTTAGATTTTAGATTTTAGATTGGGCTTAGAAGCTTAGCTTTAGGGAACGCTGTTAAAGTCGAATCAGGCAAGCTTAACCTTCGACTTTAACAAATTAAGGCGTGATAGCGTTTTGGTTTGCATGGGAATAATCATTTTCCCGGTCAGTGCAAGCGTCCCGCTCTTTCTGGATCACCCGCGATCGCGGGACGCTCATATTGACGGTATAATTCCGACTGCGATCGGATGTGATCTCACCCAGTCTTGATTGTTTTGCTCGATCTCACTCCACTGCTGTGCAGTTTACCAATTTCTAAATATTCCTGACTCACAACTCACAACTTCTCACTTCTTCTTCCCGCCAAACAAACTTGCAAAAAATCCTGGTTTATCATCACCTTTTTTGGCCTTTGCGGAAGCTTGTTCCAGCTTTTTCTTAACCTCTAAAGCCGTCGGTTCTTCAGGATTTGATGCCAAAGCTTTGTTCATCTCAAGTTTTGCCATTGTGGCTTGATTTTGTTCAACGTAACACATTGCTAACAAAGCGTGGGACTTGCTGTGTTTCGGATCACGTTTCACCGCTTCTTTCAACTCTAAAATTGCTTTGGCGTAACTTTTGCTGTCCATGAATCCTTGAGCTCGGCGGCAATAGGCTTCGGTCTGCACGTTTGGGGGTTCGACTTTAGGCGGAGGAGGAGGCGGGGGTGCGGTGTCTCGGGTTGCTGCTGCGGTTTTTTCTTTGCTAGGTGGGGTTGTGGCTGTTGCAGATGAACCGGGTGCAACCCCACCACCACCAACCCGCTCTTTTCGCAGCAGGTAAACCATGTTAAGTTCGCTAATTTGATCGATCGCCTCTTGCGTTTCCTTAACTGATTCGTACTGCTTGAGAGCGAGTTTGCTAACTGCTGTTTTGTAAGCTTCTTCCCAATTTTGAGCGGTAACTAACTGTTTGGCTGCTTCGCTTTCGATTTGCATTTTCGCCTGTTCTTTCGCGACGCGCTTGCCGATGGCTGTTAATAGCAGGCTGTATTCTTTGCGATCGCTTTCCTTGGAGAATTTGTTGTAAGCCGGATTGACTACTTTTGACAAAAATTGGTTAGCCCAATCTTTATCGGCTTGGCTTTCAAAAGAGCAAGTATCCGAATGCAACCGGCGGGCGATTTTCATGTAGCGCTTGCGGATGTCGTTAAACTCGGCGTCTAAGGGAATTCCCAAAATTGCGTGCTGATCTGTAAAGTCATACTTGAACAGCCCTTTTGTCATTTCAAAAGACATAACTTTTACTCTTCCTTTCCTGGCTTTTCACTATTCTTTAATGTAGCTTGAGTCAAGGGGTTCTGACCCCCGTACTACCCCCGATCTATTGCTGGGGGGCGCTACTTCCATGAAGATAAGGGAGGAACGGCTAGCAGTGCGCCGCTGAGTTCGGCGTGTATTTTGCCGTTTGTGGCCAAAATCCGACCCGAGTTCATCTCAAAGGCACTACCGTCATAAGCTGTAATTTGACCTCCGGCTTCGGAGACGATGACTACACCTGCTGCTACGTCCCAAGGGGCGAGTCCCCGTTCCCAATAGCCGTCCGATCGCCCCATCGCGAGGTGTGCGAGGTCTAGGGATGCCGAACCGCTGCGCCGCACGCCTTGGGTGAGGTGGGTGAGGTGACAGAATTCGGCATAGTTATTGTCTGCTGTTTCGCGCCGATCGTATGCAAAGCCAGTGACTAGCAAGCTGGTTCTCAATTCTGAGATTTGGGAAACTTCGATCGGCGAACGGTTGCAGGTTGCTCCCAATCCTTTGCCTGCCCGAAACAATTCGTTATGAAAAGGGTCGTAAATTACTCCAATTTGTGGTATTCCGTCGATTAAAAGTCCGATCGACACGGCCCAAAAAGGATATTGGTGAGCATAATTTGTTGTGCCGTCCAAAGGGTCGATCGCCCACAGGTATTTGCTGCTGGCATCCCCTAATTTGCCGGATTCTTCGGCGAGGATGGCGTGGTCGGGTACGTGGCGACCGAGAATTTCTAAGATGACGGCTTCTGAGGCTTTGTCGGCTTCTGTTACTAAATCGCCCGAGCGACCTTTTTCTTGAATTTTTTCTAATTTTCCGCAGAAAGATTTCAGGACGGAACCGGCGGCTAGGGCTGCTTCGGTGGCTATTTCTAAGAAGTTTTGCAGTTGATTGTCAGTCATTAGGAAGAGGGAAGTACGAACCGCGAAGACGCGAAGGACACGAAGGAAGAGGGAAGAAGGAAGAAGGAAGAAGGAAGAGGGAAGAATGAAATCATTGCTCATTAGTTATTAGTTATAACTGAGGAGTTTTTAGTCCTTGACTAATGACTAATGACTCATGATTATTTCCGATTTTGCTGGCGAAATTCTGCGGGAGTTTGGCGCAAAGCTCGTTCTGGATTCCACAGACCTTTACCCATGAGTCTCGCCCATTCTTGAGCGTTGATGAGTCGCTGCTGGTATTTGGTGTTGGGCGATCGCACTGATGCCAGGGCATAACCTTCTTTGATTAGCTGTTCGTTGAGCAAAATTTTATCTTGCCACAAGTAGGCTAGTTTGCGATCGAACTGGTCTTTCTCTTGGATGTCGGATTCTAACAATACCTGTTTTCCCCCAATTAGCTGTTCTAGTCTTTGTTTGGCTGCTTCTCCCCAAGGCTGCTGTTTTAAATCCGGCGCATCAATACCAATCAGCCTGATTTGTTCTAATAAGGCTATTTTGTCGGCTGTACTGATAACTTCGATTGTTTGGCCGCTGATGGCCCTTTCTACTTTGGCGATCGTACCTTGGGGAATTTCTGGTTTTTGGCAGCTAGCTAACAACAGACAAAGGGCGATCGCACATAACCGATAAAGCATGGATAACTGGTAGTTGATTATTTATCAATTTGCCTCACTCTTCATCCAACGGCAAACCGGCTCTAACTTTACCTTTGCCGAAGTAACGACCGAATTGCAGTTCGTACACTTCGTCTTCGTCTTGCGTCTCTACTTCGATGTTGGAACGGGGATAGCTGACGCACAGCAGGGCATAACCCTCTTTTTGCAGTTCCACAGAAAGCCCCATTGCTTCTGGCTGGTGCAGTTCCCCCGACTTGACGCGCACCGCACAGGCGGTACAAGCGCCGTTGCGACAGGAAAAGGGCAATTCTACTCCTTGGTTTTCGGCGCTTTGGAGGATGTAGCGGTCTTCGGGTACTCGCACGGTGTGGCGATCGCCTGTCTGTCTGTTATGAATTTTAATTGTGTAAGAGTTAGTCATGGAATTTTAGATTTTAGATTTTAGATTTTAGATTGGCGTGGGCGGGGCAAGATCCTTGAAATGAATGGGTTTGCGACCCCAGGAGGAGAACCCAAGCCTGCCCGTTTCACACCCTACCCATATTAAACAGCAAATTTATGTCGTTACCCCTTCCCAAATCAGATTTGTTCTGCTAATATAGTTTAGCTGTGGCTAAATAAATGAATTTAGCCCTGGAGAGGTGGCCGAGCGGTTGAAGGCGCACGCCTGGAAAGTGTGTTTAGGGCAACTTAACGAGGGTTCGAATCCCTCCCTCTCCGTTAAACAAGCTGTTTAGGCAAAAAAAACAGCTTGCAAACAAAATCTCTGATATGAGATAAATACTTTGATTAGAGCGATCGCCCTTGAATTCTTTTAGAAAAATCTAGGGCGATAGCTTTTCAATGTTGGAAGTGTAATTTAGGGCGATCGCGCCGAGCATAAACGCCCCGATATAATGCCAATAGTAGAAAACCATAGTGACGCTCCTACACCAATCGCCAGTGATATGGTCTAGGAGCGTCACTTAATTGTTTTTTGCAAATTTATCTTTGAACTAATCAGACCTTAATTCCGCAACGCCTAATAATCGGTAATATTCAGGGACGGCCGGCCTAGAGTCAGATGCCTCTGGAATGGGCATCGGGCATCGGGCATGGGTAATAGTTAGCGGTTACTGGTTAGTAGTTTTTCTAATCACAAATAACCCATGCCGTATTCGCAATGCCCAATTTCCAAATTAAATAAACAAGCTAGGTGAGATTTTAAAATAATCGCCTAGTGCCTTAGCTTGTGCCTTGCTAATCGCTCTTTTCCCATTCACAACCTCAGACACCACACCGCTCGATCCAATGATACCTACCAAGTCCGCTTGACGGGTGCCGCTGGATTCCATCTAAACTGCGGGGTACTCCCACCAGACCGCTAGACGCGGTTGGTGGCGAGGGGGATAGCAGGTCGGTGAGGAATCCCACCCCCGAACAACTTTGACAGCTCAAAGAGTGAGTGGGGTGGGTGACGAACCGACCATTACTCTGCGATATCACTCTGGTTTTCGACATATTTTCTAACTTGTTCAACGGTAACGCCACCACAAATGGCAACGAAATCGGCAACCGTCCAGAACGCTGGTTTACTACTGTAAATGAGGTTAACAATATCAGCAAATTCCTTGCAAATAAATCGACTTGAAATGGTCTTAATGTTGTTGGAAAGCGTCGCTTTTCGCGACATCTGGCGGGAAGTCAATGACTAGGTGAACGTGGTCTGGTTCACCGTTGAAATCTGTTAAATTGCTACCCCACTTTTCACAAGTGGTGGCAAGGATTTCAGGCAGCCTATGAAAAAATTTCTTGGTTGATGACCTTTTTTCGGTACTTTGTCACTAGCACGCTTGTGAATATTAAGCGAATATACGCAACGGTAGCCTTTGTTATAGCTCATAGCACTAAGCATGATATAATAATCCTATGCTACTCACTTATCAGTACCGATTGCAACCAAACCAAGAACAGGCGGCGACTTTGAGCCACTGGGGTGAATTGTTGCGTCGGCATTGGAACTATGCTGTTGGACAAAGATTAGATTACCTTCGTCGCACCCGCTCTTCAATCGATAGATGCAGTCTGATAAGTGAGCCAATTGGTGAGATTCCTGCACGAGTTGATTACTATTCACAAGCTACCAATTTAAAGGAAACAAAATCATTATTTCCTGAATATAAAGATATTTATGCTGACTGCCAACAGCAAAATTTAATGCGGTTGGATAAGGCTTGGAAACGATGGTTAGTTCCCGATAAAAGCGGTAAGAGAGGCGGTAAACCCAGGTTTAAGAAACAGGGTGATATTTGTTCGATTACATTTCCAAGAGTCAATTCTGCCAAAGCCGGAGCGCACTTAAGTAGTAGCACTTTAAAGTTATCTAAAATTGGTGAGATTCCCGTAATCTTGCACCGTCCGATACCCGAGGGTTTGGATATTAAACAAGCAACAATCGTTAGCAAAGCTGATGGTTGGTATGTAAGTTTCGCACTTGAAGATAACACAGTACCGACTTCCTTACCTGTTGATAAAATTAAATCTGCGGTGGGAATTGATGTTGGATTAGAAAAGTTTCTAACTACTAGTGACGCTGAAGCAATTGCCGTTCCTCAGTTCTACCGCAAGGCTCAAGCTGTTCTAGCACGGAGACAACGCAAGTTAGGCAGACAGTCCAAGGGGTCTAACAACTATCAAAAACAAGCAAATAAAGTTGCTAGGTTGCATCTGCATATTGCCCGTCAACGCAAAGATTTTCATTATGCTGTAGCTCATTATTTATGTACAACTTACGATCTGATTGGATTCGAGAAATTGAATATCAAGGGTCTAGCTAGAACCAGATTAGCTAAATCAATACTCGATGTTGCATGGCGGACGTTCTTGAATATATTGCAAGCAGTAGCGGTAAGACGCGGTAAGCATACCCAAGAAGTTGATGCTAAAGGCACTAGTATGGAGTGTTTTAATTGTGAAGAAAGAGTTGTTAAAGACCTGTCTGTTCGTATTCATAATTGCCCCAATTGTTCGGTTTGTTTGGACAGAGATTTAAACGCTTCACTGAACATACTTAAACGGACGGTAGGACAACCGTTTGCTGCTTGTGGAGGCTTAGTCAGTAGACAGCCTGTGAGACAAGAACTCTCATTTGTGAATTTGAGAAGCCCCCGTCAGACGGCTTTTAGCGGTTGAGGGTGGGAGTTGTCACGATGTGTTGCAAAATCTCATGAGGCTCCGATTTGTCTATCGGATAATTTTCTCTCTCATAAACTTCAATCAGCGTGACTAACAACTTGTATAAAGCTCTCTCCTCTGGAGTGAGGTTTTTAGCAAACGTTAGCCGTTCTGCTACTGCCAGGAGGCGATCGTATTCCTCTTCGGTTTCGATCGTCCTAGGAGCGATTTGTGCAGGCAATTTGCTATAAGTGGCTCCATCAAAAGTAAGGATCATTTTTTTATTTGTCTTTGTCGTATTCAGCGTGGGTTAGGAAATAAATGTCAATTAGGGAATTTGAGATTTTAAATTTTAGATTTTAGATTGAGGTAATTTATATCGAACTTAGCATCAGCGAGATTTGCCCCTCTGAACGAAGTACCCTCAGCATTTCCAATCTCTCGAACAATAGCGGAGAAAGACACAAACGCAAACCAAAGATACAGCAGCGACAGCAAACCGAAACACATACCCCACAACAGTTTGTGAGTGCTCAGAAAAGCGCTCGCCGTTGCACTGAACAAAAAAGCCGCTGCGTAAGTCGCCACACTTCCAGCCGATGCGATCGCCACCTGTGCAAATTGACCGCGAATCCGGGAACTCACAAAAAACATTAACACCCCGCCGATCGCCATTCCAGCAAGAGCAGCCTGGGAATTATTATTAGTTGCAGTGCCCGCATAGAAAAATCCCAACAAAGCTCCTGATAGAATAGCAGAAATTGTTCGTGCCAATTTACCCAGTTTTGAGGTTTGTGGCTGTTTGCTGGCGATCGCCGAAGCGAAACCAGCAGCGCTCAAAACCCCGTACAGCAACAGAACAAAAGGCCAACTGCGAGAGTCCGCTACTTGTCCTTGAGTTCCCAAAATCAGTCGAGTCAGAACATCGCCCACAACCAAACAAATCGCGATCGCCCCAGCACTCAAAACAGCTATCTGTCGCCGAGAAAGCCCGATTTTCGCACCGATAAAATTCGCACCCGCTAACTGAGCATTTCTAAAATTGCAGCCTCGAACATCCGCACCGCTGAAATCAGCACCGTTAAGAACTTGTCCTTGGAACGATCGATTTCGTAAAATTTGATTGCTAAAATTATTGGAATCCGAATACTTCATATTAGTACAGGATGCTGGAAAATATATAAGAAATCTGTCAGTGTTCCCGTCCCCCATCTCAAATCTAAAATGGTATGACTGATCGACCCACTCTCAAACAAATTTGGCCGATTCTCGGTCTCGGAATATTGCTCGCACCAATACTACTCTACAACATTCCCTACTTTTTGCGTCCCGAACAAACCAACGAAGCCCGATCGCTCTTTCAAGGAATAGACTACCGCAGGGAATTTCGGACTAATCCGCGTCCCACCCTAATTCACATTGTTAGCATCGACCTAAAAGCGCCGGGAATAGGAATTTTTGTCACTCCCGGAAACCCAACACCCGATTTAACAGAAACCAATGCCCGCACCGCTACTGAATTCCTGAAAGAATTTAAATTGCAATTAGCAGTCAACGGCAATTTTTTTTATCCCTGCATCGAGAAAGCACCTTGGGATTACTATCCCCGCAGTGGCGATCGAGTAAATAATGTCGGACACGCCATTGCCAAAAGCCAAGCTTATTCTCAACCAGATCCAGGCTTTCCCGCCCTTTGTTTTGATGCCAAAAACCGCGCTCAAATAATCGAAAACGGCACTTGTCCTGCGGGGACAGCCTATGCAGTTGCCGGAGATACTTTACTGGTGAAAAATGGCAAACCCGTAGCACAAAGTCAGGAAGAACGCAAACAGGATAAACCCTATCCCCGTGCAGTGGCGGCGATCGACAAAACAGGCGACAAGTTGTGGTTAATTCTGGTAGACGGCAAGCAGAGGCTTTACAGTGAAGGGCTGAAATTGAGCGAAATAACTGATATTTCGATGCAGTTGGGAGCCGAGACAGTGCTAAATTTAGATGGCGGCGGGTCGGTAAGTTTTGCAGTAGCATCGCCGTCAAAAGCGAAACTGTTGAATGCTCCGATTCAGAATAAAATCCCCATGCAGGAACGTCCAATTGCCAATCATTTAGGATTTTATGCGCGGGAAAATTAGTGGTGTAAATTGCGCTTGTAGGTCCGATAACTGAGTTTTAAAGTGATTGTATTGTCCCCGGCACCCAAGCCGCTGCTTGTAAAAAATAGGCTGTTAAAACCTATTTAAAAAAATAAAGGATGCCTCCGCCTACTCAAATAAATAGGGTACTGATTGCCTTCATTACTAATACAAAAGCTCGCTTAAATACCCACAAAATTTCTGATTCAGCAGTGAAATTTTTTTAAATCTGCCCAAAATCCGGGAATAATTGCTAAAATTGTAAAGAAAAGTAACAAAAATATATAATTGGCTTATGAAAATTAGCGAAATCCAAGCAGCGCTGCAAAGTTCGGATTCTCAAGACAGGCTGCGGGGGGTAACGGCTCTGAGAAAGTGCGATTCTGCGGTGGCGCTACCGATGTTGCTGAGCAAAGTGGACGATCGCGAGTTTATGGTGCGATCGTTCGTGGCGATGGGATTGCGGCAGATTCAAACTGCGGAAGCTTTTGCGGCGCTGTTAAAAATGATGCAGTTCGATCGCGATCCGAACGTGCGAGCAGAAGCCGCTAACTCTTTGTCAAGGTTCGGAACCGAGGCAATTTCTCATTTAGTCGAAGCTTTTCGCCGCGATGACAATTGGCTCGTCCGCCGCAGTATCATGGCTCCGCTGTACGAAATGCAGTGTCCTGATGCAATATTTGAAATTTGTGCGATCGGTCTTGGCGGCGAAGATGTACCAGTTCAGGAAGCAGCAATTGACGGATGTGGTCTGCTGGCCAATACCCAGAAGCAAGAAGAGGCTTTGCAGCAATTATTACCTCTTGTGAGCGCGGATTACTGGGGAATTCGGCTGCGAGTTGCTCGCGCGCTGAGCAAATTTGACAATCCTCAAGCTCGCGCTGCTGTGAGCTATTTGGCAAAAGATCGAGATCATCGGGTTGCAGGTGCGACTTTGGAAGCTTCCCTGTAAAACAAGGGCTTACAAGATCGAGCAGACATTGGTAGCTGCCCTTAAACTCTTAAACCCGCCCCTAGATTAGCCCGATCGCGCTGCCCATCCCCAATTTATCAATGTTACGGATACAGTGCAACAAAGACCCGGCTTCGGGATTGTTTAGCAGTTATTTCGGTCACGAATGGGCTGAGAAATTTGTTGAGAAATTTTTGTTTGAAGATGCTGTGCCTTTAGCTGTAACCGCGAACTCGCGATGACCACTAAGTTTACATATATTTCTCAATAAAACAAGTTCGCCGTAATAAATTTAGTCAGGACTAGAAACCTCTCGATTGAGTAAATAAAATCTCAAATCTCAAATCTCAAATAGACAATAAAAAAACTTGATTTTTTACTATCAACCTGTAGATTTAGGAGGTAAAATCTCTAATCTACAGGTTGATATCATTCTTGCTCAGCCTTTTTTAGATGCGGCGATCGCTAAAATTAAAAATTGGTTAGACTTACAGTATTACCAGATTCCACAAGGGTTTGAACTGAAGGAAGCTACAGTCGGCACAGGAAAAAAACAAAGTCAGGAAATCGTAACTACCAGTTAGACTTTTGCATCCCCGAATTTGCAGCAGTTTGGGGTGACTCACGTTAAGACGGCAGCTTGCAAGTTCTCAATTTTGTGATATTCCCGCATCTTAACTTTGATTTGCCGTTTTTTGGCGCGGATTTGGTAACGCTGCCGGGTTGCCATTTAATTACTTTGGATATGCAGCCTTTGTTTGGCGGCGACGCTCACTACCAGGCTAAGTGTACTGGGCATCAAACATATTTTTCAAGCTCATCAACCGCACCTTCCCTGGGGTGGCCACTTTCCAGAGGAAGCGAAGCAGTTTTTCTCGTGGCCGTTTCTGTGCACTCGCGCCAAGGAAACGGAAGTTGTGGAAACTCGCGTTTTTGCAGTGTTCAAAGACTATGTGGCGGGTGATTTGGATTTGGTCGATCGCGCCGAATCGGTGACATCGGGCACAAAGTTAGATAGTATCTGACAAGCTCAACTGTGCTATCTGCGGTATCGTGCCGAAAAAAACTCGGCCGAGGGAATGTTTAAGTGGTTCTACGGCGAGGAATGGACGCAAGAGTATATTCAAGGATTTTTGTTCAATTGGGAACGGAAGCTGGCACAATTGGTAAGTAACAAGAATTAATTTTAATAGAAGCTTCAGCCACTACACTAATAAGTGTAGGTTGGCATGAGGAAAATGCCAATGGTCAAAAAAAATCGCAATGTAGTTAGTTCCAATTCAGAGAGTAAAGTCAAAGTCGGACTTTCGCTGACTTCTTCTAGTGCCGCTCGATTAAACGTGATCGCTCAAAAGCTCGGAATATCAAGGTCGGAACTCCTAGAACGCTTGGCACAAGGCGCTCTGGATATTTCTAAGGACAAGACGGAAGTTACTGTCACTTGGAAAAAAGGTGAAGAAACGCAGGTAGAGACCCCCGACTTGCAAGGGGAAACAGCCGAAGAAAGCGAAATTAATGACGCTGTAACGGCAGAAACTCTATCGGACTCGGTGAGTGTAAAGCCAAATCCGCTGCAAGAAAGTTACGAAAGTTTACAGCAGCAGTTGAGTGAACGCGAAAGTTCGATCGCTTCTTTGCAGCAGCAATTAGCTACCGAAAAGCAAAATCTCGAAAGCCAATTGCAGGAAACAGTAGCCAAGTCAAGTTACGAAAGTTTACAGCAGCAGTTGACGGAACGCGAAAGTTCAATCGCTTCTTTGCAGCAGCAATTAGCTACCGAAAAGCAAAATCTCGAAAGCCAATTGCAGGAAACAGTAGCCAAGTCAAGTTACGAAAGTTTACAGCAGCAGTTGACGGAACGCGAAAGTTCAATCGCTTCTTTGCAGCAGCAATTAGCTACCGAAAAGCAAAATCTCGAAAGCCAATTGCAGGAAACAGTAGCCAAGTCAAGTTACGAAAGTTTACAGCAGCAGTTGACGGAACGCGAAAGTTCGATCGCTTCTTTACAGCAGCAATTAGCTACCGAAAAGCAAAATCTCGAAAGCCAATTGCAGGAAACAGTAGCCAAGTCAAGTTACGAAAGTTTACAGCAGCAGTTGACGGAACGCGAAAGTTCGATCGCTTCTTTACAGCAGCAATTAGCTACCGAAAAGCAAAATCTCGAAAGCCAATTGCAGGAAACAGTAGCCAAGTCAAGTTACGAAAGTTTACAGCAGCAGTTGACGGAACGCGAAAGTTCGATCGAATCTTTGCAGCAGCAATTAGCTACCGAAAAGCAAAATCTCGAAAGCCAATTGCAGGAAACAGTAACCAAGTCAAGTTACGAAAGTTTACAGCAGCAGTTGAGTGAACGCGAAAGTTCGATCGAATCTTTGCAGCAGCAAGTCGCCGAAAGGGAACACCGGGAACACGAGTTTCAGCAACAGCTAGCAGAAAAATCCAGTGCTCTGGAATCTTTGCAGCAGCAAGTCGCCGAAAGAGAACACCGAGAACACGAGTTTCAGCAGCAGCTAGCAGAAAAATCCAGTGCTCTGGAATCTTTGCAGCAGCAATTCGCCGAAAGGGAACACCGAGAACACGAGTTTCAGCAGCAACTAGCCGAAAAATCCAGTGCTCTGGAATCTTTGCAGCAGCAATTCGCCGAAAGAGAACACCGGGAACACGAGTTTCAGCAGCAGCTAGCCGAAAAATCCAGTCTTCTGGAATCTTTGCAGCAGCAGCTAGCCGAAAGAGAACACCGGGAACACGAGTTTCAGCAGCAGCTAACCGAAAAATCCAGTGCTCTGGAATCTTTGCAGCAGCAGCTAGCCGAAAGAGAACACCGGGAACACGAGTTTCAGCAGCAGCTAGCCGAAAAATCCAGTGCTCTGGAATCTTTGCAGCAGCAACTGGCCGAAAGAGAACACCGGGAACACGAGTTTCAGCAACAGCTAGCCGAAAAATCCAGTGCTCTGGAATCTTTGCAGCAGCAACTGGCCGAAAAATCCAGTGCTCTGGAATCTTTGCAGCAGCAATTCGCCACCGAAAAGCAAAATCTCGAAAGCCAATTCCAGGAAACCGTGTCGAAGTCGAGTTACGAATCTTTGCAGCACGAGTTAGCAGAAAAGTCAAGTGCGATCGGCGACCTCCAAGTTAAATTGACCAAGTTGCAATATCTGGAAAATCAATTGGGCCAGAGTGCGGCGATACAGCGAAATTACGACGCTTTGCAGCAACAGTCTCAAGAACAGCTAAGAACCATCAAATCTTTACGGGAACAGCTAGCTCAAATGCAGGCTGTCGCGGGGATTGGCGAAGCTTATCTCAACAAGTGGCGGCGTCCCTGATTCTCCAATCGGCTACGGCAAAAACTCGGGTTGCTTTGGACGATCCGGCTGCACCTTACCCCTGAAATGTCCTGTCAACTCGGCCTCCTTCCTCTTGTAGCGATAGATTTCAACCTGTCGCTACAAGAGCTTTTTATTGCCAAATATGAGCATACTATTAAGAAATATTACAATAAATAAATTTATGACAGGCGATCGCACCCCTTTTGGCAAATCCAATCCAGCAGACACTAAGGGCCGCGTCACGGTAATTGGAGGCGGAATCGGCGGGCTGACAGCAGCAGCCCTGCTAGCACGCAGAGGATACAAAGTGCTAGTCTTAGACCAGGCGATCGTCCCCGGAGGATGCGCTTCCACCTTCAAACGCAAAGGCTTTACCTTCGATGTCGGCGCCACGCAGGTTGCAGGATTGGAACCCGGAGGCATTCACCACCGAATTTTCTCAGAATTAGACATAGAAATCCCCGCAGCCACACCCTGCGATCCCGCTTGTGCGGTGTTTTTGCCCGGAGAAACCGCACCGATTAGCGTCTGGCGAGATCCGCAAAAGTGGCAGGAAGAAAGACAGCGGCAGTTTCCCGGAAGCGAACGTTTTTGGCAATTATTGTCTGCATTGTTCAAAGCTAGCTGGAACTTTCAAGGGCGCGATCCAGTTTTACCGCCCAGAAACTTCTGGGATTTGTGGCAATTAATTCAAGCTGTTCGCCCCAATACTTTAATTACTTTGCCTTTCACTTTTATGACAGTTGGAGATGCTTTGCGGCTTTGCGGGTTGGGAGACAATTTGCGCTTGAGAACTTTTCTGGATTTGCAGTTAAAATTGTATTCTCAAGTCGATACAGAAGAAACGGCGCTACTTTACGCGGCGACGGCTTTAGGAGTTTCGCAAGAGCCGCAGGGATTGTATCATCTAAAAGGAAGTATGCAGGTGTTGAGCGATCGACTTGTAGAGGCGATCGAACTCTACGGAGGTCAAGTCTTATTGCGGCACACAGTTGAAAGTATTGTCACCGCCAACGGCAAAGCCACCGGTATAGTGATTCGCAATCAAAAAACCGACGAAGTTTGGACAGAAACAGCCGATCGCATTGTTGCCAACGTGACCGCGCAAAATTTAGTAAAATTGTTGTCAAGCGAGCCGAGTGTCGGAAATTTAACTGATAATTTAACTGATAATTTATCCGTTAAATCAGAGAGTTCAGAGACAAAAAACCAACTCCCAAATCAAATGGCAGGCTACAAATATCGAGTCGATAAATTGCCGCCCGCATCCGGTGCTTTCGTGATATATTTGGGAGTGCATGAAAGTGCAATTCCTGCCAATTGTCGGCCGCACCTTCAGTTTCTCTACGATTACGACGGCGAGATTGGGGAGAATAATTCATTATTTGTTTCAGTCAGCCATCCGGGAGATGGCCGAGCACCGAAGGGAATGGCCACAATTATCGCTTCGTCATTTACTGATACTCGAATGTGGTGGAATTCGGTTGATTATGAAGGATTGAAGCAAAAATATACTGTCGGGGCGATCGCCCGTTTGAGCGAATATTTCAATTTGACGCCAGAGTCGATCGTACATCAAGAAGCCGCCACACCCCGCACCTTTGCCCGCTACACAGCGAGAGATAGAGGCGTTGTGGGTGGTATTGGGCAGCGAATACCAACCTTCGGCCCCTTCGGATTTGCCAACCGCACACCAATTAAAAACTTGTGGTTAGTGGGCGACTCCACCCATCCCGGAGAAGGAACGGCAGGCGTTTCCTATTCTGCTTTAACAGTCGTGCGGCAAATGGAAGCCGCCTCTAAAATCTAAGAGGCCACCGCACCGTGCCGTTTCCCTAGCGCAAAAAATAATTAATCGCGCGAGAGATGTAACTATCGCGCGATTAAATTTAGGCGGAACTCAATACGGTTCAGTTAAGGCTCAAATAGTGGTAAATTAGGTATGGTGTCCAAAAATGGAGAGCAAGTAAGGTGCATC